>NZ_JALKFY010000679.1:52847-60359 GCF_023242985.1 Frankia sp. Mgl5
TCTTGTCGGGCTTCTCGCGGAGGTCACCGGAAGCCAGCGCCGCGTCGGCGACCTCAACCGGGTCGACAGCACCGACCGAGACACCGGGAACCGGCAGCGGGGCAGCGAGATCAGCCGAGCCATCGGACTCGTCACCGTCGGACTCGTCACCGTAGGACGGCCAATCCTTCTTGTCGTGGTCCTTCTTGTCCTTGTCGTGGTCCTTCTTGTCGTGGTGCTTCTTGTCCTTGCCGTCGTACCAGAGGACCCGCTCGTAGCCGATGGTGATCTTCTCCTTCTTCACCTCCGGCCCGCCCCCCGGCACCAGGGCCTGTGCCGAGGTGGCGCTCGCACCCAGGGTGACGGCAACGGAAACGAGGCCCGATGTGGCTAGAATGGCCGTACGCCGCCCTATTTTGCTTGTCATCTTCTACCTTTCAGAACGATCTTTTGCAGTAGTTCTACGGTCGTCAACCTAGCGGCCCGACCTCCCTTACAGCGGCAGCACAAAACAGGCGTGTCTCCAGCGACTTAACAGCGTCCGATCCGACACATTTCGGCGAATGCGAGAATTCCTCGAACCGACTCTCCGACACCCGTCAGCCAATACAGCCCGCCCCGGCCAGAAAAATCGGATCGAGAGCGAAGGAGGCGGATTCCAGTCCGGACCATCCGACCATAATCGCCACCGAATATACCCGAGGACCGTCCGTAAAAATAAGGCTGATTCGGTTCGGCGCACCGGTTCCAGCGTCCGAACGAATAGTTTTCAACCCCCCGCAACCGCCACCAAGACACCGCCGGCGACCCGAATCTTCCCGGTACGACCGCAGCAGGTTGCCCATATGACAGCACCTGGATTAGGCGATATCCTTTTTCGCAGACAGCGGAGAGTCCATATCCGGCGACCAAGTCCCCAGACAGCAGTGGTCACACAGAATCCGGCGCAGACCGCACAGGCGGCGTCTCCTGAGATCCGCAGCAGGAAACCCGCGTTCCTCATATTCGTGCGCGGCGCGGCGCGGCGCGATGTCGAGGAAAACCGGGACGCAGAAGCAGACCGGACCGGTGCGACGACGTCAAGTGTCAGCGAGACGGGCCGGCATGGCGGCCATGTCCCGCGCGCCGCGCAGGGACCAGTACACGACCGGGCCAGGTGCACGAGGTCAGGCCGAGGAGCCGGCGGCGTTCTGCAGGGGAAGCAGCACCAGATGCGGGTCCAGCGCGGTGGGCACGAAGCCGAGGTGACGGTAGAACGACTGTCCGTCGGGTGCGGTCGCGTGCGCACCCAGCAGCGGAGTTCCGACCATGCGGCGCACCGTGAGCGCCCGCATCGTCGCGTCGCGGACGAGCCGGGCACCGACCCCCCGGCCCTGATAGCGGACGTCCACGGCCAGCCGGCCGACGAGCATCATCGGGACCGGGTCCACGGGCCGGCGGGAACGCCACCGCGAGGCCGTGCCGACGCGCTCGGCCGCCGCGGTCGCCAGGCAGTAGTAGCCGGCCACGGTGGAGCCGTCCAGCAGCACGAACGTGCTGGTGATGCGTTCGCGCTGGTGTTCCTTGGCGTGGTGGCGCAGCCAGCTGTCGAGGACGGGATCACCACAGCCGAACGCGACCGTGTCGTGGTCCTCCACCAGGGCCGACGGCTTCGTGAACGGCACGGGCCGAATCCTTCCAGGCATGGTCGATCTCGTCGTGGGGTCGATCTACCGGGATCGACGGGGGCAGCCGGGGGCGGCCGGCCAGCCCCCCCCCGCAGGGCAGGGCCGCTCGCCATCGAACACACACGGGCCGCCAACACCAGGCCGGGCTCCTCGTCGAGCAGCTTGCGCAGCCGCGGGTTGTCGGTGGGTGGCGCCTGCAGCATCGCGTCCAGTTCGGCCCAGGCGGTCTCGGAGACCCTGAACAGCCGGCGGTCGGCGAGTACCTCGCGGGCGTAGCGCCGCATGCTCTCCACCGCGAACAGCTCCAGGCTGAGGCCCTCGGCGTCCGCGGCGGACCGGATGATCTCGGCGTCGTCGGCGGGCAGGCCGAACGTGATTCTCTCGTCCTCAGCGGAGGTCATGCTGGCAGTTTGCCGCCCCGGTCCACGACATGCGACGCCGGGCCCCACGTCGCTCGTCACACAATCGGGCAACCGGGTGGGGGGGCGGAAAGCACCGGTCACGGAGCATGGTCGAGGCATGTTCGGACCGCTGCGCACCGGGGCATCTCCCTACAGATCATCCATCCGGGACCAACCCCGACGAAGGAGCCGTGAGGACCACGATGGCCGACCATCCAGGGGCACGATCGTCACCGGGACGACGTCCGGGGGCGCGCATGCCCGGTACGGGCCGGGCGGCATGTGACCACCGCGCGGAGGAACTGCGATGAGCGACGGTGTGGGCACTGGCCTGGTCGTCGTCCTCGGCGTGATCGCCGCGGTGGGTCTGGTGCTGGTCGCCGGCACCTTCTACCTGCTGCGCCGCTACCGGTTGCCGCTACACGGCGTCGCCGCGACGATCGCCAGCCTGCTCTACGTGATCTCCCCGGTGGACGCCGTCCCCGAGATCCCGCTGGGGCCGGTGGGCCTCGTCGACGACCTCGCGGTGATCCTCGGGGCGCTGTTCTACGTCCGCAAGCTCGTCGACGCCCGCCGGCCGGGGCCGGCGGAGCTGGAGGTCCCGGGCCGCGGTCGGGGCCGCGGCCGTCGCTAGCGCCCACTGCGGGGCACGAGAACCCGCAGAGCCCGAACAGGCGGGATGCGGGCGTGCCCGTCAGGCCCGTCCGGAGGAGAGCGGGCGTGGTGCCCTCCTCCGGACGGGCCTGATCAGACCAGATCGAACCCAGATCAGATCAGCGAGCGCAGGACGTACAGCAGGATCCCGCCGTGGCGGTAGTACTCCGCCTCGCCGGGGGTGTCGATGCGCACCACGGCCTCGAACGAGCTGTCCCCCGCCTGCACGGTGAGCGTCGGGGTCTTCTCGTCGACGTCGGCCAGCCCCGTGATGGTGAAGGTCTCCTCACCGGTGAGCCCGAGCGACTCCGCCGACTCCCCGACGGGGAACTGCAGCGGCAGCACGCCCATGCCGATCAGGTTCGACCGGTGGATCCGCTCGTAGGACTCGGCGATGACGGCCCGTACGCCCAGCAGCGCGGTGCCCTTGGCAGCCCAGTCACGCGACGAGCCCGAGCCGTACTCCTTGCCCGCGAGCACGACCAGCGGCACGCCCTCGGCGGCGTACTTCTGGGCCGCGTCGTAGATCGCCACCTGCTCGCCGTCGGGGAGGTGGCGGGTGACGCCGCCCTCCACGCCGGGCACCAGCTTGTTCCGCAGCCGGATGTTGGCGAAGGTTCCGCGGATCATCACCTCGTGGTTGCCGCGGCGGGAGCCGTAGGAGTTGAAGTCCCCCGGGGCGACCCCGTTCTCGGTGAGGTAGCGCCCGGCCGGCGAGTCCTTCTTGATGGAGCTGGCCGGCGAGATGTGGTCGGTGGTCACCGAGTCACCCAGGTAGGCCAGCACCCGGGCGCCGACGATGTCGGTGCGCGCGGACGGCTTGGCCGCCATCCCGTCGAAGTACGGGGGACGGCGGACGTAGGTCGAGTCCTCGACCCAGCCGAAGGTCTGCGACACCTCGCCGCCGTCGCCGACGGGCAGCGCCTGCCAGCGCTCGTCTCCGGAGAGGTCGGCGTAGCGGTCCGCGAACATCTCGGAGGTGATCGCGTCCCCGACGACCTGGGAGACCTCGGCCTCGCTCGGCCAGATGTCGCGCAGGTAGACCGGCTCGCCGGCGGTGTCGGTGCCCAGCGGGTCGGTGTCGAGGTTGATGTCCATCGTGCCGGCGAGCGCGTAGGCGACGACCAGCGGCGGGGACGCCAGGTAGTTCATCTTGATGTCGGGGTTGATCCGGCCCTCGAAGTTCCGGTTCCCGGACAGGACGCTGACGACCGCGAGGTCCGCGTCGTTGATCGCCGCGGAGACCTCGGGCTCCAGCGGACCGGAGTTGCCGATGCAGGTGGTGCAGCCGTAGCCCACCAGGTTGAAGCCGACCTTGTCCAGGTAGGGGATGAGCCCGGCGCGCTCGTAGTAGTCCATGACCACCTTGGAGCCGGGCGCCAGGGTGGTCTTCACCCACGGCTTGCGGGTCAGCCCCTTCTCGACGGCGTTACGGGCGAGCAGCGCGGCACCGACCATGACCTGCGGGTTGGACGTGTTGGTGCAGGACGTGATCGCGGCGACGGCGACCGCCCCGTGGTCGATCTCGCAGGTCGTGCCGTCGGCCAGGGTCAGCTTCGTCGGGCTGGACGGGCGGCCGGCGACGTCACCGGAGACCGCGTTGACCGAGACCGGGGCGTCGGACGGCTTGTCCGCGAACGCGGCGGCCGAGTCGGAGGCGGGGAAGGACTCGGCGTCGGCCTCGTCGGCGCCGCCGTTGGCCAGCGGCACCGGCTGGGCGTAGTTGGCGAGCGCGGTGCGGAACGCCTTCTTCGCGTTCGACAGCAGCACCCTGTCCTGCGGGCGCTTGGGGCCGGCCAGCGACGGGACGACGGTCGACAGGTCGAGCTCGAGGGTGGTGGTGTACTTCGCCTCGTGGCTCGGGTCGTGCCAGAGGCCCTGCTCCTTGGCGTACGCCTCGACCAGCGCGACGAGCTCGTCGGGGCGGCCGGTGAGCCGCAGGTAGGACAGGGTCTCGGCGTCGATCGGGAAGATCGCGCAGGTGGAGCCGTACTCGGGGCTCATGTTGCCGATCGTGGCCCGGTTCGCCAGCGGGACGTTCGCGACGCCCTCGCCGTAGAACTCGACGAAGCGGCCGACCACGCCGTGCCTGCGCAGCTGCTCGGTGATGGTCAGCACCATGTCGGTGGCGGTGGTGCCGGCGGGCAGCTCACCGGTGAGCTTGAAGCCGACGACGGTCGGGATCAGCATGCTCACCGGCTGGCCGAGCATGGCGGCCTCGGCCTCGATGCCGCCGACGCCCCAGCCGAGCACCCCGAGACCGTTGATCATCGTGGTGTGGCTGTCCGTCCCGACGAGGGTGTCGGGGTAGGCCAGGGTGCCCTCGGCGGTCTCCTTGGTGAAGACCACGCGGGCGAGGTGCTCGACGTTGACCTGGTGCACGATGCCGGTGTTCGGCGGCACCACGGTGAAGTTGTCGAACGCCGCCTGGCCCCAGCGCAGGAACTGGTACCGCTCGCGGTTGCGCTGGAACTCCAGCGTCGCGTTCAGCTCGAACGCGTCCGGCCGGCCGAAGTGGTCGGCGATGATCGAGTGGTCGATGACCATCTCGGCCGGGGCGAGCGGGTTGATCTTCGTGGAGTCCCCGCCGAGGGCGACCATCGCCTCGCGCATCGCGGCGAGGTCGACGACACAGGGAACGCCGGTGAAGTCCTGCATGATCACCCGGGCCGGGGTGAACTGGATCTCCTGGCTCGGTTCCGCCGCCGGGTCCCAGTCGGCCAGCGCGCGTACGTGGTCGGCGGTGATGTTGGCGCCGTCCTCGGTGCGCAGCAGGTTCTCGAGCAGAACACGGAGGCTGTACGGCAGGCGGTCGGCCCCGGGCACCGCGTCCAACCGCCTGATCGTGTAGGTGCGATCACCTACCGCGAGTCTGCCGGTGCTGCCGAAGCTGTCCATGGCCTTCGTCTCCTCCTCGTCACCTCGCCCGCTCCTCGTCCGCGGGGAGGTCCGACACCAGCAGCGATCACATCCGGTCGACACCGTGACTCGCCACGGTTCGGCCACCTCGCCCCATCCTGGCACTCTCAGGGGTGACGGCGGCGGCCGGAACCGTCGGTCACGTCCGGCGGGGGCCGGTGGGCCTGTGACCATCGCCTCCCGGACGCCGGTGTACCCCACCGAAATCCGAGCCGCATTTAATTAGCAAGGCTAAAAATATCAGGTGGTCCGTCCGGACGCGCGCCTCACGCCATGCAGCCGGGCAGAACGGGACGATAAGGGTGCTGGCGACCGAGGTGGGATGTCCCACCCGGCCGGGGTCCACCTTGGACGGGTCCACCTCACGATGAGCGCCCCGTCGGGGACGGCCCCGCCTCGCGGCAGGCGCTCCTCGGGAACGGACCCGCCCGCGGAAGAAGCGGGTCGGGCAGCCGGCTACGACCAGACGGCCGTGATGTCGCGCTGCCAGTTCTCCATCGTGAACGGGGACCGCCGCAGACGCCGCATCGCCTCACGGCGCTCGTCCATCGTGGGCGGGACGACCGCCAGATCGGCCGCGGTGTTGGCCCAGATCTCGTTGGGGGTGCCCAGCGGCAGCATGGTGATCCCGGGCAGCACCCGGGCGATCTCCCCCACTCCCGGCAGGTCGGACGACAGCACCGGGGTCCCGACCGCGCAGGCCTCGAGCACCACACTCGGCAGCCCCTCGCGCAGCGAAGTCACCAGCAGCAGCGACGAGGTCACCAGCAGCTTCGGGATGTCGAGCCGCTCGCCGATGAACTCGACCCGGTCGGACACACCCAGGCCCCGGGCCAGGGTCATCAGCCGCTCGGTCTCGTCCTCGGTCTGGCGCCCGACGATCCGCAGGCGGACGTCGAGCCCCCGCGCGCACATCGCCGCGACGATCTCGATGGCCCGGGCCCGGTTCTTGACCGGGTCCGGGCGGGCGACGTGCAGGACGGTCAGCTGCGGTGTCATGGCCTCCCCGAACTCGTCGAGTTCGGGGAGGTCCGGCATGGGCCGCTGGCCCGCGATGGCCACTCCGAAGGGCTCGAGTTCGACCCCGTTGTAGATGACCCGGCACCGGGGGTCGAGCCGCCAGGTCTCCCGCCACCGTCCGCGCATCGCCGCCTCGCTGACCGCGAGCAGGTCGGTGGCGAACGCGTCCAGCAGCACCCGCCCCACCATCCGCTGGAGGCGGCCCCGGAGGCTGTCGCCGCTCTGGTCCGCGCCGCTGAAGAAGTGCGCGACGCGGCGCGACACACCGGCCGCCCGGGCCACCGCGAGCACCACGCCCGAGAAGGTCGCCACACCCGAGTGGACGATGTCCGGTCGGACCGAACGCAGCAGCCGGTAGAAGGCGAGCGGGAACCTCAGGTCGGCGCGGCAGTAATAGACCTCGCCACCCAGTGCCCGGATCTCGTCGTCCAGCGATCCGGGGGCACCCGAGGTGGCGCAGAACAGCAGCCGGTACTCCTGCGGGTCCAGGCGCCGCAGGAGGTTGACCGCGCGGATCACCTCGCCCGCCCGGTCCATCCTCGGGAGCACCTCCAGCACCGTCACAGGACTGGCGCGGTCAGGGCGGGCGGGCGCGGGGTCCACCCGCCTCCCGACCGACGCGCGCTCGCGGTCGTTTCCCGAGCCGCGGTGCGCGCCGTGACCGGTGGTCCCGTCGACCGCGGCGGGTCTGTCGATCGCAGTGGGTCCCGCGCTCTTGTCCGCCGGGGAACGGGCGCACGCCGCCGCGTCGGCACTCCGACGGATCCGAGACTCCGTGTTGACCTCCTCCCCGGTCTGAAGGCCGGGGATTCCCACACCTCGCGGTGCGGGTTCCTGCTTCACCAACGGACGCCTCCTCGCTTCAGGAGCGA
>NZ_JALKFY010000030.1:0-308 GCF_023242985.1 Frankia sp. Mgl5
TTGTGGAAGGCATCAACTGGGCGATTCAACACAAGATGGATGTGATCAACATGAGCTTCGGCACGAGCGAAGACAATTATGCGCTGCGCCATGCGATCAGGGAAGCGTCCAGAGCGGGAATTATCCTGGTTGCATCCGCCGGGAACAATGGCGGAAAGCTGGAATACCCTGGTGCGTACAGGGAAGTGGTGGCAGTAGGAGCCGTCGACAAAGAAAACAAGCTGGCCGACTTCAGCTCCAGAGGACCCGGTCTTGATGTGGTCGCCCCTGGTGTGGGGATTAAATCCACCTGGCTGAAAAACCAATAT
>NZ_JALKFY010000031.1:0-308 GCF_023242985.1 Frankia sp. Mgl5
GCTCGAGGTTGTCGAACCAAGTCCATTTCGCGTGAAACCGCCTTGCCCCGTGTATGATCGCTGCGGCGGATGTTCTTTGCAACACCTCGCCTACGAAGAGCAGCTGCGACACAAGCAGCAGATTGTGAAGGACAACCTGACGCGTATCGGCGGGTTTTCGCTGGAAGGTAAGGGAGCTGTACAGGTTCATCCTACACTGGGCATGGTCGATCCGTGGAGATACCGCAACAAGGCGCAGGTGCCGATCGGCGAGCAGGAGGGTGCCTTGGTGGGTGGTTTTTATGCCGAGCGCTCCCACTCGATTATCG
>NZ_JALKFY010000032.1:0-307 GCF_023242985.1 Frankia sp. Mgl5
CCTCTAATTACGACATTCCGGTTCATGAACGAAAAGAGATCATTCCCAAGCTGCTGGAGCTGGTCAGCCTCTCCCACAAGCGGGGAGATTACGTAGATTCGTTGTCGCGCGGGATGAAACAGCGGCTCGGCCTGGCCCGTTGCCTGGTGCACAATCCTGACGTCCTGATCCTGGATGAACCGGCCTCCGGCTTGGACCCGCGGGCACGAATCGAATTGCGCGAGATTTTAAAAGAATTGAAATCGATGGGCAAAACGATCATCATCAGTTCACACATTTTGCCTGAGCTCGCCGAGATGTGCGACGT
>NZ_JALKFY010000033.1:0-307 GCF_023242985.1 Frankia sp. Mgl5
TTGGTGTTGAGGTAGTCGATGTACGCCTTTTCCCCCTCCGCGTACGGCTTGCCCACATCACCAGTTCCGCCCGTCTCGTCAAACAACCCGCCGATCTTGATCGTTCCTTTGGCAGCCGGTGCAGTTGGTGCCGCAGGCGCATTTGTGTTGCCTGTCGAGGCCGGAGCGCTCGCAGGTTGACTGCCTCCGCCACAACCGGCGATCAAGAGAGTGGAGAGAAAAGCTGCGGACATCATATTGATCCATTTTTTCATCATGAGTTCCCCCTTGTTTTTTATATTGTAAGAAAGCTGTAGCTTTTCTTACT
>NZ_JALKFY010000034.1:0-306 GCF_023242985.1 Frankia sp. Mgl5
TAACCACGCTGCTGTTCACATCGCTGCTCGGAATGGACTGGCTTTCCGTTTCCTGGCTTTGCGCCACTGCTTTCGTCTGGCTGCTCAATATGCGGGTAATCAGGCGGATGGTCCGGGTGGAGATCAACTGGCGTTTCGACATGGTCTATCCGCTGGTGATAGCCAATGTGATGCTGCTGCTGGCCTGGGGCGCAACGGAAACAACCGGGTATCTGCTTCGATCCCATTTTTCCCCCCGTTTGCTCGGAGCGGGAGAAACGATTGTCGGGATCGGTGTTGGGATGGCAATTTACCTGGGCCTCTTGC
>NZ_JALKFY010000035.1:0-305 GCF_023242985.1 Frankia sp. Mgl5
GCCTACCACCACCGTATCAGCGATGCCAGCCATTTGGCTCGCCTGCTCGGGTGTCCGGATTCCGCCGCCGTAAAACAGGCGAGCGTCATCTCCCAAGCCAGCTTTGCAGGCTTTAACAACCTCCGGGTCTCCATACGCCCCGCTATATTCCACATAAAAGATGGGGAGACGGCAGATTTTGGTAGCCACCCGCGCATACGCCATCGCCTCTTCCTTGTCAGCGATTGGGCGAGCATTGGTCAACCTGGCGACAGCGGCGTCCGGATTGAGAATCAAATACCCCTGCGTATAGATCTCCTCCCAGT
>NZ_JALKFY010000036.1:0-305 GCF_023242985.1 Frankia sp. Mgl5
ATCTTCAGGGAATGATCAGTGCAGGAGCGATCGTCGGCGGGATTATTTGCGGTCTGGCCAACGGGCTTCGCGGCCGCCTTTTCTGGGTATCTCCCTTCTTGATGATCATGGGTGCCGGTGTGGCCGGACTCAGTTGGATGACCAATCTCTGGTACGGTCTGGCCATGATGCTGATTGTGGGAGCGATGCTCAGCATCACCAATATCCCGCTGGGCACTTATATGCAAACGATTGTGGCGCCGCACATGCTGGGACGGATCATGTCACTCTCTACTTTCATGTCATTGGGGCTGACACCTGTAGGT
>NZ_JALKFY010000037.1:0-305 GCF_023242985.1 Frankia sp. Mgl5
CGCCGATTATCCTGCTGGTGGCAACCTATGCTGTGCTGATCCTTGTTGCGGCTGGTTTGAACTATGTCCAGTTGATCTCTTTGCAGACGACGGCCCAGCGGATTATCCAGCAGTTGCGCATGGTGTTGTTTGTGCATCTGCAGAAGCTGTCGGTCTCCTTTTTTGACAAGACGCCGGTCGGCCAGCTGGTTTCCCGCGTCAGCAACGATACGGAAGCGATCCGCGAACTTTACGTCAGCGTTTTGGCTACCTTTGTGCAGAACGGAATCTATTTTATCGGGATCTTGACCGCCTTGTTTTTCCTG
>NZ_JALKFY010000038.1:0-304 GCF_023242985.1 Frankia sp. Mgl5
TTCGAATGCCGAGTCTAGAACGGTTGGAAGGTTGGATCAAAGACGGAGTATTTCGCCGTCTAGCCAAAGGCCTGCGTGTTCCTTCGGTCGATGTGATCCGCGAATCGCTGAAGGGAGCCGATCTCAAGCAACTGGAGCAGATGAATCAACAAGTGATCCAAACGGCCCGAAGAAACAAGGTGCTGCGGGAGGGAACGATCGATGGGTGGGTCGTATCGGCCATCGATGGAGTCGAATTGTTTGAGAGTGTGAAAAAAGACGGTGCCGAGGCCCTGACACGTGTGAAAGAGGGGGTAACCCATTA
>NZ_JALKFY010000039.1:0-304 GCF_023242985.1 Frankia sp. Mgl5
TCGCTGGCAAGATCTTTACTCCCAATCTGCTCAGCTTCAGCATATTTTCCAGATGAATCGCGTTTAGCGGCGTTTCCCGCGGAACCAAAACCAGCTTGCGCCCTTCTTTGATCATCACGTCAGCTGAGCGTTCCAGCAGATTGCCGGACGCGCCCTGTGCGATGCCGGAAAGCGTCCCCATGGAACACGGCACAATAATCATTCCGTCGCCGCGATGAGAGCCGCTTGCTACCGGGCAGGAAAAATCGCGGAGCGTCCAGTAATGAAGCTTGCCCAGAAAATCCTGCTGCAGCTCATCATCCAG
>NZ_JALKFY010000680.1:0-59818 GCF_023242985.1 Frankia sp. Mgl5
GCTGGGCGTGCAGCGGATCGGCCTGCGGGACGTAGCCGATGCGCCGGCGCAGCTCGTCGTACTCGGCGTAGAGATCCAGCCCGTTGTACAGGACGGAGCCGGTGTCGGCGGGGCGGAAGCCGGTCAGCGCGTTGAGCAGGGTCGACTTGCCCGCCCCGCTGGGACCGACCACACCGAGCAGCGACCGGCCGGGCAGCCGGAAGGTCAGGTCGTGCATCAGCTGCTTGGCGCCGGCCCACACGGACAGATCCTGTGCCTCGAGCGCCACATCGCCGGAGTCGACGTACTCGACGAGGGCGTCGTCCTCGAGCTGGTAGAGATGGTGCCCGATCGCGATGACATCGCGCTGTCCGACCGGAGCGCGCTCGACCCGCTGGCCGTTGACGAACGTCCCGTTGGCCGAACCGAGATCGATGACCTCCACCGCGTCGGCGTCGACCAGCAGCTCGGCGTGACGGCGTGAGGCGAGCAGATCGGCGACGGAGATGTCGTTGTGGTGGGAGCGGCCCAGGCGCAGCGTCCCGGGACGCAGCGGGTGCCGTCGGCGGCAGGCATGTGCCACGGCGCCGGCCGCCGGCCGGGTTGCCGTCGCGCCGGTAACCGCCTCGCTCGGCCGCGGAGGCTCGACCTGCCACGGAGGCTCGACCTGCCACGGAGAAAGGACCACCTCCGGACCGTCGACGGCACCGAGCCTGAGCCGCACCTCACCCAGACGCAGGGTGGTGCCTCTGATCCGGCGCCCGTCCTGCCACAGACCGTTCGCGCTGATGTCCCGCACGTGCCAGCCGTCAGCGACCGGTTCGAGCACGAGGTGGTGCCGGGAGACCCTCCCGTCGCCGACCACGATGTCGGCGCCGCGCGCCCGGCCGACCAGGTACGACGCGTTGCCTGCCAGCGTGGTCCGGCCCGCCGGGCTGACCACGCTCAGCGTGCTCAGGTCCACTGGCGGACCGGACGGGGGAGCGCGTCGCCGCGCTGGACGTTGATCGTCCACTGGATGTTTCCGGTTTGCGTGGTCACCGTGGAAGGTCCCCGGCATCGCACCGCCTTGTGAGAGCTGACCGCCCGGCTGTTGTCACTCAGACCTCCGGTCTTGGGCTGCACCTGGGATTCGGACCACTGTGCACCGTCGGTCAGGTCTTTCCATCGGCCAGGGGAAGTCATTTCTGACTACCGCGCCGGTAGTAGCCAGCTGCTTTACCGGTCCGCCGAAGGCCGAGGACTGTCACGTAAGTGCCCGTCCGATCCACAACTCCCTGTTCACCGCATCGGCGATCGCCACTCCGCAGGAGCGGCGAAAGTACTCACCTCCCGATCTGGCGGATGTTCCCCGGCGCGTTGTCCGGTCGGAATCGACACGCCGTGTCGCCGATCCGTCGGCGGATGCCGTCCGCGACCGATCGGCGTCGCCTCGTCTACTACGGACGCAGTAGACGAGGAACTACCATCGCCGCAGGTCGACAATCGGCATCCGCTGGGTACCGTGGTTGCGGTGGCACCAAAGATCGCGCAGTTCTGGAATGTGTGCCGGCGTACGGCTCGGCGGTACCCCTGGCTGGCCGACGGCCTGCTCGCTGTCGTGGTTCTGGCCCTGGGGCTGTGGCTGGCCGCGCAGAGCGCTCCCAGCCACATCAGGCCGACCGGGCCCAGCCTGGTCATGAGCATGATCGGTTGTGCCGCCCTGGTGGTGCGCCGATCATGGCCGGGTGCGGTCCTCGGTGTCGTCCTCGGTTGCACCGTGCTCGTGTTCGTCCTCAACCTGACGCCCGACGACAGCCCACCGCTCACCTTCGCCACCGGGGTCGCCCTGTACAGCCTGGCGGTCTACCGGTCCCGCGAGGCGGCGTGGATCTCGGCTCTCGCCTCCATGATCGTTCTGATCCCGCCGGCGCTGCTGCAGAAGCAGGGGGTTGTGGCTGTGGTCCTGGGTCTGTCCACCTGGGTTGTCTCCGCGACCGCCACCGGGGACGCGGTCCGCAGCCGGCGTGCCTACATCGCCGCGGTCGAGGACCGGGCACGGCGGGCGGAGCAGAGCCGTGAGGAGGAGGCCCGGCGGCAGGTCGCCGAGGAACGGTTACGCATCGCCCGGGAGCTGCATGACGTGGTCGCCCACCACATCACTCTTGTCAAGGTGCAGGCGGCCGTCGCCTCCCACATGCTCTACGTGCAGCCGGCCGGCGCCGACGAGGCGCTCGGCCACATCCGCCGCGCCAGCGCCACCGTCCTGGACGAGCTGAAACTGTTGCTCTACGCGCTGCGGGACACCTCCGAGCCGGTGTCGACCCAGCCGCCCGCGGGTCTGTCCCAACTCCCCACGCTGCTGTCCGGCTTCACGGCGGGCGGGATGTCCGTCGCACTCGACGTGACCGGGCAGTCCCGCGAGCTGCCGGCGCTCACCGACCTGGCCGCCTACCGGATCGTGCAGGAGTCACTGACGAACGCTCACAAGCACTCCCGGGGCGCCCGGACCTCGGTCGCGGTCGGCTATGGTTCCGGCGAGTTGCGCCTTCGCATCCACAACACCGCGGGTATGTCTCCTCCCGCATCCGGCGGTACCGGCCAGTCGCCCGGCACCGGTCCTGGCCGCAGGTTCCCCGGCACCGGCCCCACCCGGAAACAGCCCGCCACCGGCCCTACGCGGGACCCGGCGGCGCAGCGCGGCCGCGGCGGGCACGGCCTGCTCGGCATGCGCGAGCGGGCCGCCGCGGTCGGCGGCCACATGCAGGCCGGTTCCGACGGCGAGGGTGGCTTCGTGGTCACCGCGACGCTGCCGGTCCCGGAGGCGCCCCCACCGGCCCCGGCAGCCTCCACATTCAATGGCAGACGGGGGAGTGCCACGCTGCAGACGGCTACCGCCACCCCCCGCACCGCACTTGTGAAGGTGACACCCCAGTGATCCGTGTCCTGTTGGCCGACGACCAGGCGCTCATCCGCGCCGGTTTCCGTGTCCTCGTCGAGGCCGCCGCCGACATCACCGTGGTCGCCGAAGCTGCCGACGGCGCCGAGGCGGTGCGGCTGGCGCGGGAGACCCGTCCCGACGTCATCCTGATGGACATCAGGATGCCAGGCGTCGATGGCCTGTCCGCCACCCGCGAACTGACCGGCGACCCGACGCTCAACGAGGTGAAGGTGCTCGTCCTGACCACCTTCGAGCTCGACGAGCACGTCTTCGAGGCCCTGCGGGTCGGGGCCAGCGGCTTCCTCGGCAAAGGGGTGGAACCCGACGAGCTGGTCGCCGCGATCCGGGTCGTCGCCCGCGGCGACGCGCTCCTGTCCCCGCAGGCGACCCGTCACCTCATCGAGCAGTACCTGCGGCAGCCGGCCACACCGGCACCCGCGGTCACCGCGGGGCTGGATCTGCTCACCAAGCGGGAGAACGAGATCGTCAGGCTGATCGCCTACGGGCTGACGAACGACGAGATCGCCGAACAGCTGTACCTGTCGCCGCTGACCGTCAAGACGCACGCGAACCGCGCGATGACCAAGGTGGCGGCCCGCGACCGCGCCCAGCTCGTCGTGATCGCCTACCAGACCGGGCTCGCCGAGGCCCCCAGCAGGAAGTGACCCGTGCCGGTTCGGGGCCGGTGAGCTCGGGTGGCCGGGTGGCCTCTGTTCCCGTGAACGGATGGCGGGCATCCTTGACCATCGGGATGTTAGCGCTAACATTCGACCTCGATGAGTGGACCTCGATGAGTGGAACAGCCCGGGGGAGTGGCGTCCCGTCCACTCCCCACCGCCGTTTCGATCCGCTGCGGGGGCGGTGGGTTCTGGTGTCGGCTGGTCGGGACCGGCGGCCGTGGTCGGGTGAGAGCCAGGCGGTCAGCCCGGCCGCGGTGGCGCGGCACGACCCGGAGTGCGGGCTGTGTCCCGGCAACCTCAGGGCGGCCGCCGGCCTCGACCGGATCCGAAATCCCGACTATGCCGGGCCGTACGTGTTCGCCAACGACTTCCCGGCGCTGCGACCCCTCTTGCCTGACGAGCGCCTGGAGGTGCGGGCCGGGCCAGGAATCCCGCCCGGCCGGGCCGGAGGCGCCGAGGAGTTGCTGCGCGCGGAGCCCGAGGCCGGTG
The DNA here is from genome assembly GCF_023242985.1 of Frankia sp. Mgl5. Taxonomy (NCBI): domain Bacteria; kingdom Bacillati; phylum Actinomycetota; class Actinomycetes; order Frankiales; family Frankiaceae; genus Frankia; species Frankia sp. Mgl5. Next base: position 4,069 of record NZ_JALKFY010000680.1, read on the forward strand.
TCTGCCGGGTGCTGTGCTTCGGGCCGCGGCACGACCGGCACCTCGCGGCGATGGGCGACGGGGAGCTGGCGGCCGTTGTCGACCTCTGGATCGGCCAGGCCGCCGAGCTGGGCCGGGTGTGGCGGTGGGTGCAGATCTTCGAGAACCGGGGGGCCGCGATGGGTGCCTCCAGTCCGCATCCGCACGGCCAGGTGTGGGCGAGCGCCTCGCTGCCGGACGAGCCGGCCGCGGAGGACGTCCGCCAGCGTGACTACCTGAGTAGGCACGGTCGCCGGCTGCTGGTCGACTATGCAGGAATCGAGCGCGCCGCCGGGGAGCGGGTGGTGGCGGACAACGGCGAGTGGCTCGCGGTCGTGCCCTACTGGGCCGTGTGGCCGTTCGAGACGATGCTGGTGCCCGTGCGCCCGGTTGCCAGCCTCCCCGAGCTGGACGGACCCCTTCGGGTGAGCCTGGTCGGGATGCTGCGGACCCTGCTGACAGCCTATGACGCGCTGTTCGGCGTGCCGTTCCCCTACTCGATGGGCTGGCACGGCGCGCCGGGGCCGGCCGGTGCCACCGTGGCCGCGCCGGCCGGGGCCGGGCACTGGCAGCTGCACGCCCACTTCTACCCGCCGTTGCTGCGTTCGCCGACCGTCCGCAAGTTCCTGGTCGGCTACGAGATGCTGGCCGGCGCGCAGCGCGACATCACCCCGGAGCAGGCAGCGGCGATGCTGCGGGCACACGTCCCGGCCGCCGGACCGGACCGGGTCCGATGAGCCAGCGTGGTGAGGTTTCCGCGACGGCCGGGGGCGTCGGCGCAACCCCCGCCCCGGGCACCCCGGGCGCGGCGGAGCGGGCTGTCGCGGCCTTCGTCCGGTGCCACGGTGCCCGGCCGGCCTACCTGGTCCGCTCGCCTGGCCGGGTGAATCTGATCGGCGAGCACACCGACTACAACGGCGGGCTCTGCCTGCCGGTGGCGATCGACCTCGAGCTGTGCCTCGCGTTCTCCCCGTCCCCGCGTGCGACTTCGGGCCACGGGTTTGTCGAGGTGCTTTCCGAGCATCGCGCGGCACCGGCCCGGATCGGCCTGCCGCCTCCTCCGCCACCTGAGCCCGGGTCGCCCGGCCGGGCCGGGGCCGCGCAGTCCGGATGGGCCGGGTACGTCGAGGGCGTCGTCGTAATGGCGGCGTCAATCGCCGGAGCCGCCGCGTCACGAGGCTGGTACGGGACGCTGGCCAGTGACCTGCCGCTCGGCGCCGGGCTGTCGTCGTCGGCCGCGTTGGAGCTCGCCGTGGCACGGGCCTGCGCGGTGGTGTGGGACACCGGCTGGGATCCGATCGGGGCGGCCCGGCTCGCCCAGCGGGCCGAGAACGGCTGGGTGGGCGCCGCCACCGGTCTGCTCGACCAGATCGCCTGCGCCGCGGCGACGGCCGGCCACGCTCTGGAGATCGACTTTCGTGATCTGACGGTGACCGCGGTCGCCGTCCCGGATTCGGTCGTCGTCGCGGTCGTGGACACCGGCACCCGCCGGGAGCTGGTCACCAGCGCCTACGCCCAGCGCCGGGCCGAATGTGAGCGGGCGGCGGCCGGGCTGGGTGTCGCGAGCCTGCGCGACCTCGGCGACCGGTTGCCCGCCGACGCGGCCCGCCGGCTCGACCCGGTGGCTTTGCGCCGGGCGCGTCACATCGTCACCGAGAACACGCGGGTACGGGAGCTCGCCGACGCGCTGCGCCGCGCGGACCTGCCACGGGCCGGCGCCGTGCTCCTCGACGGCCACCGATCGATCCGGGACGACTTCGAGGTGAGCGGTCCTGAGCTGGACGCCGCGGTCGAGGTCTGCCGGAACACCCCCGGCTGCCACGGCGCGCGGATGACCGGCGGCGGTTTCGCCGGCTGCGTCATCGCCCTGGTCGACGCGGACTCGGCGGCCGGCTTCGCCCGAGCGGTGGTCGGTCCCTACCGCCGGAGGACCGGGAGGGATGCCGTGATCCACCTGTGTGTGCCGGTCGGCGGCACCTCGCTGGTGGACCCGCGCTGATGGCGAACGTCAGGGTGGCGGTGCCGTGCTGCGGCGCAGGACCAGCTCCGGCGGGATGACGACGTGAGCCCGGCCGGTCGCGCCGGTCTCGACCTGCTCCAGGAGCGAGCGCAGGCTCTGACGGCCGACCTCGGTGAAGTCCTGCCGGAGCGTGGTCAGCGGCGGTGAGAAGTACGCGGCTTCGGGGATGTCGTCGAACCCGACGACGCTGACGTCCTCGGGTACCCGGCGGCCGCCTTCGCGCAGGGCGCGCAGGACGCCGAGGGCCATCTGGTCGTTGGCGACGAAGACGGCGGTCAGGTCGGGTTCGTGGGCGAGCCGGCGGCCGGCGGCGAAGCCGGCGCGGGCGGTCCAGTCACCGGCCAGCGGCGGGTGGACGGCCGCGCCGGCCGCCTCGAGCGCGGCGCGCCAGCCGGCGATCCGTCCGGCGCCCTCGTACCAGTCGGACGGTCCGGCCACGTGCCGGACGGTCGGGTGGCCGGCGGCGAGCAGGTGCTCGGTGGCGGTCCGGGCGCCGTGCTCCTGGTCCACCGAGACGGTGGCGATCTCCCCGTCGGGGCGCCCTTCGACGGCGACGAGCGGCAGGCGGGTCGCGACCGCGCTCAGCGCGTCGGTAGCGTCGAGAAGCGGCGCGATCGCCACGACCCCGTCGATGCCACCGGCGAGCAGACGCCCGAGGGCCTGCCGGACCGCGTCCGGATCGAGGGAGTGCAGGCTGACCACCGTGACCTGGTAGTCGGCCGCCCGCGCCGCCTGTTCGACGGCGTACAGCGTGGATGTCGGCCCGTAGAGCGTGCCGGCCAGGGCCAGGACCCCGAGGGTCCGGGAGCGGCCGGTGGCGAGCGCCCGGGCGGCCGGGTTCGGCCGGTAGCCGAGCTCGCGCAGGCCGGCCAGGACCCGCTCCCGGGTCCGTGGCCGGACACCCGGGTGGTTGTTGACGACGCGGGACACGGTCTGGTGGGAGACGCCGACGAGGCGGGCCACGTCGGTCAGGGCCGGCGGCCGACCGGACGCGGGCATCGTGCTCCCCACCTCACCCACCTCACCCGGCCCGGCCAGCTCGCCCTGTCCGCCCTGCTCGCCCTGTCCGCCTGGCTCGCCTGGCTCGGACGCGCCGGGGACCACCTGCGGCGCTGGCTCGCCGCCCCGGTCCGCTCCGTCCAATTCGGTCCACCTTCGTCGCTCTTGACGTGCCGCTCTTCGTATCGCGTCACCAGGCGGATGGCGTTCTCGTCGGCCGCGCCGCGACCGGTCCGCCCGTTCCGTTATAGCCGGCCTGCACCTGCTGGCCGTTGGGCGCCGGGCTGGACGCGTCGCGCCGCCGGGCTTGACCGACGAAATGTTAGCGCTAACATTTGTCCTCGCGGCCGTTGTCACGCACGGACGGCCGCGCGCCGGCACCGGATCACCTCCGCCCCGCCGGCCGCCCTGGCCATGCATCAGAAGCCATGAACAGGAACGGGAGGCGCGGGTGCGACAGACGCGTGATTTCCTCCGCTCGCTCGGGCTGCCGGGCGCCGATCCCTCCGACCTGCCGTCCAGCGGGAAGCGGTTCCCGGACGGCGCCCAGTACCGGGTGGAGATCCCGAGTGTGGAAGGGCCGGAGGCGCTGGCGGCGGTGCTTGCCGAGGCGGACCGCCGGGGCGTCCCGGTCCACCGGGTCTCGCAGGGCAGCGGCGGGCTGCTGCTGACCGCCGGGGAGCTGGCGGCGATGGCGGCCGCCGGCGCGGCGGCGGACGTCGAGGTCAGCCTGTTCGCCCGGCCGCTCGCCGGCTGGGACACCGGGGCCGCCGCCCTGGCCCCCGGCGGTGCCGGCCTGGCCACGCAGGCGCGGGGGACCGAACAGCTCGTGCACGTGCTGGAGGACATCCGGCGGGCCACCGAGGCCGGGATCCGCAGCGTCCTGGTCACCGACATCGGGGTGCTGTCGGTCGCGGGCCGGATGCGGACGGCCGGTGAGCTGCCGCCGGAGCTGATCTTCAAGGTGAGCGTGCAGATGGGCTGCGCCAACCCCGCGTCGATCCGGCTGGTCGAGCAGCTCGGCGCCGACACCTACAACGTGCCGACCGACTTGTCGCTGGCCCAGCTCGCGGCGGTCCGGGCGGCCGTGGACATCCCCATCGACCTCTACGTCGAGGCGCCCGACGACCTCGGTGGCTTCGTGCGCCACTTCGAGATCGCCGAGATCGTCCGGGTCGCCGCGCCGGTCTACCTGAAGTTCGGGCTGCGCAACGCGCCGAACATCTATCCCAGCGGCACCCACCTGACCGCCACCGCCGTGGCCCTCGGGCGGGAACGGGTCCGGCGGGCCGAGATCGGCCTGGAGCTGCTGCGCCGCTACTACCCGGACGCCGTCGGGTCAGGACGGCGGCCGGCCGGGCTGGCCGTCCCGGCGCCACCCGGCGACGCACCGGCCTCGCCGGCCCCACCGGCGACTCCGCCGGTCGCCGCTGTCGAGGGAGCACCGGGGGCACTGTCATGAAGATCGCCGACGTGCGGACGCACGTGTACGGAACCCCGTGGCGGGATCTGACCTACGTCCAGGTCTTCACGGACGACGGCCTGGTCGGCGTGGGGGAGACCCGGATGCTCGGCCACACCCAGGCGCTGCTGGGCTACCTGGCCGAGGCGACCCGCAACCATGTGCTCGGCTCCGATCCGTTCGACATCGAGTCGCTGGTCGACCGGATGAAGCGCGGCGACTACGGGCGCGCCGGCGAGATCGTCATGTCCGGTATCGCCTGCGTCGAGATGGCCTGCTGGGACATCGTGGGCAAGGCCCTGGGGCAGCCGGTGTGGCGGCTGCTGGGTGGCAAGGTCCGAGACAGGATCAAGGCGTACGCCAACGGCTGGTACACCGTCGAGCGCACGCCCGAGGAGTTCCACGCGGCGGCGCGGGCGGTGGTGGACCGGGGCTACCGGGCGCTCAAGCTCGACCCGTTCGGGGCCGGCCGGTGGGAGCTGGACCGGGCCGAACGTCGTCACTCGATCTCCCTGGTCGAGGCGGTGCGCGACGCGGTCGGGCCGGACGTGGAGATCCTCGTCGAGATGCACGGGCGGTTCGCCCCACACGAGGCGATCCGGATCGCCGCCTCGCTGGCCGAGTTCGAGCCCGGCTGGGTGGAGGAGCCAGTGCCACCGGAGAACCTGCGGGCGCTGGCCAAGGCCGCCGCCGGGATCGACGCCCCGGTGGCGACCGGGGAGCGCATCCACGACCGCACCGAGTTCCGGGAGCTGTTCGACCTCGGCGCGGCCGACATCATCCAGCCCGACATCGGCCATCTCGGCGGCATCAGCGAGACCCGCAAGCTCGCCGCGACCGCGGAGACCCACTTCACGCTGGTCGCCCCGCACAACGTCGGCGGCGCGGTTCTCACCGCCGCCAACCTGCACCTGGCCGCCTGCACCCCCAACTTCATGATCCAGGAACACTTCAACGACTTCGCCGACGAGGAGGTCAAGCTCGCGGCCCCGGGCCTGCCGCCGGTCGTCGACGGCTACTTCGCCCTGCCGACCGCCCCCGGCCTCGGCGTCGAGCTGGACGTCGACGTCGTGGCCGCCCACCCGTCCCGCGGCGCCCACTTCGACCTCTACGCCGACGGCTGGGAGCTGCGCGGCTCCCGCCCGCCCGGGCGCGGCTGACCGTGACCGGTCGCGCGGTGTGGATCGACGCGCCGGGCCGGCTGGAGATCCGCCCAGCCGAACCGGTCGCTCCCGGGCCGGGTGAGGTGCTGGTCCGGGTGGCCCGGGCGGGTATCTGCGGCTCCGACCGCGAGGTGCTGCGTGGCACCCGGCCCACCGGATTCGTGCGGTACCCGGTCGTCCCGGGGCACGAGTGGTCCGGGACGGTGGCGGCGGTCGGCCCGGCGGGGGACCCGGGCCTCGTGGGCCGGCCGGTGGTGGCCGAGGGCTTCCGCTCCTGCCGGGTCTGCGCCGCCTGCCGGCGCGGCGACACCAACCTGTGCACCGCCCCCTACGAGGAGACCGGCTTCACCTGCCCCGGCGCGTGGTCCGACCACCTGGTCGTGCCGAGCCATCTCCTGCACGTCCTGCCGCCCGGCGCCGACCTGCGCGCGGCCGCCGGCCTGGAGCCGGCCGCCTGCGCCGCGGCAGCCTGCCTGCAGGCCGGTGCCGTTCCCGGGGAGCGGGTCGCCGTGGTCGGCGCGGGCACGCTCGGCCTGCTGGCCACGCAGCTGCTGGCGGCGGGCGGCCCAGCCGAGCTGGTCGCCGTGGACCCCCGCGCGGGCCGCGCCGAGCTCGCCGCACGGTGCGGCGCCGCGACGCTGCTGTCACCGGACGAGGCCGCCGCCGGCCGGTGGTCGCGGCGGTTCGACGTGGTGGTCGAGGCCGCCGGCGCGCCCGGCAGCGCGGCGCTGGCCTGCGGGCTCGCCCGCCGTGGCGGGCGGGTGGTGCTCGCCGGTCTCGCCGCGGACGGCGACCACCCGCTGCGTGCCCTCGACCTCGTGCTTCCCCAGCTCACCGTGCACACCGTGTTCGGCGCGCCGTCGCGGGCCTGGACCCACGCGGTACGCGCGTTCGCCGCCGGCCAGCTCGACCCGGCGGCGCTGGTCACGCACGAGCTGCCCCTCGACGACGTCGGCGAGGCGTTCCGGCTCCTCGACGACGCCGCCGGCACCACCGTGAAGATCCTGCTGCATCCCACGTCCCGCAGCGGCACCGCCTCGTGACACCCCGCCTCGTCAACGGAAGGATGGCCGTGCACACCGTCACGACCGACACCGAAGCGCTGCTCGCCGCCGCGGCGGCGGCGGCCCGGCCGTTCGGCGCGCTCGCGCCGGCCGCGCGCGCGTCGATGCTGCGCGCGGTGGCCGACGCCCTCGACGCCGCGGCCGAGACCCTGGTCCCGGTCGCGATGCGTGAGACACGGCTGCCCGAACCGCGCCTGCGCGGCGAGCTGGTCCGCACCACGTTCCAGCTCCGCCTGTTCGCCGGGCTCCTCGACGACGGCCGGTACCTCGAGGCGACGATCGACCCGCCCGACCCGGCCTGGCCCACCGGGCCGCGTCCCGACCTACGCCGGATGCTGATCCCGGTCGGGCCGGTGCTCGTCTTCGCCGCCTCGAACTTTCCCTTCGCGTTCAGCGTCGCCGGCGGGGACACCGCCGCCGCGCTCGCCGCGGGCTGTCCGGTGCTGCTCAAGGCCCACCCCGGCCATCCGGAGCTGTCCCGTCTCACCGCCGCCGTCGTCACGGACGCGCTGGCCGCCGCCGGTGCGCCCGCGGGGACACTGGCCCTGATCGAAGGTGACGAGCAGGCACGGGCCGCTCTCGTCGACCCGCGTGTGCGGGCCGGTGCCTTCACCGGCTCGGAGCACGCCGGCCGGCTCCTTTTCAACCTCGCCGCCGCCCGCGACGAGCCGATCCCGTTCTACGCCGAGATGGGCAGCGTCAACCCGGTCTTCGTGACCGAGGCCGCCGCCGCCCGGCGCGGGCCGGAGATCTGGGCCGGCTACGTCGAGTCCTACACGCTGGGCACCGGCCAGTTCTGCACCAAGCCCGGCCTCCTGTTCGCCCCGGCCGGATCAGCCGAAGCGGACCTCGTCCGGCTGGTGTCCGCGCGGCCGGCCACCCCGATGCTGGGGGAGCGGATCGCGGCCGGCTACCGGGACACCCTCGGCGGGCTCACGGGCCATCCCGCGGTTCGGGTGCTGGCCGCCGGCGCCGGGACGACGACCGGCGTGACGCCGACTCTGCTGGCCATCAGCGCCGCCGACTGGCTGCGCGACCCGGGCGCGCTGGCGGTCGAGTGCTTCGGCCCGACGTCGCTGCTCGTCGCCTACGACGATCCGGCCGACCTGCTCGCGGTGGCCCGCGCCCTCGGCGGGCAGCTCACCGCCACCGTGCACGGCGAGGACACCGACGACGTCCTCGCCGCGGACCTGCTCGCCGAGCTGCGGGAACGGGCCGGGCGGGTGCTGTGGAACGGGTGGCCGACCGGCGTGTCGGTCAGCCCGGCCATGACCCACGGCGGCCCGTACCCGGCGACGACGTCCCTGCACACCTCGGTCGGGACGACGTCGATCTCCCGGTTCCTGCGGCCCGTCACGTACCAGTCGCTGCCCGAGCGCCTGCTGCCCGAGCCCCTGCGTGATGACAATCCCTGGGGGATCCCCCAGCGCGGCCGCGGCGTCTGACCGGTGGCCACCGACCGCCCCGAGCAGATCACCGACCCGGTGGCCTTCCACGGCGAGGGCCCGGTCTGGAGCCCCGACTGGGGTGGCCTGCGCTGCGTCGACCTGCTGGCCGGTGACGTCCTCGCCGTCGACACCACGAGCGGCGCCGTCCGCCGCGACCATGTCGGCGCCGTGGCCGCGGCGCTGCGGCCACGAGCCGGTGGCGGGACGGTGCTCGCACTGGAACGCGGCTTCGCGCTCATCGACCCCGTCGGCCCCGAAGACCTCTCCGGCCTCACCGGCGGAGTCCGCCGGTGCCTCGGGGACCTGTGGGACGCCGACGCCGGTGTCCGGATGAACGACGGCGGCTGTGACCCCGACGGCCGCTTCTACTGCGGATCCATGGCCTACGCCGAGACGGCCGGCGCGGGCTCGCTCTACCGGCTCGCACCCGACGGCACCGTCAGCGTCGTGCTGACCGGCGTCACCGTCTCCAACGGGCTGGCCTGGAGCCCCGACGGGGCGAGGGCGTACTACGTCGACTCGCCGACGTCACGGGTGGACGTCTTCGACTACGACTCGGAACGGGGGCTGAGCAACCGTCGGACCCTGGTCACCGTCCCTGCCGACGCGGGTGTGCCTGACGGGCTCACCGTCGACGCCGACGGCTACCTGTGGGTGGCGCTGTGGGGCGGCGGCGCGGTCCACCGCTACTCACCCACCGGCCGGCTCGACGGGATCGTCCCGCTGCCCGTGCCCCGGGTGACGGCCTGCACCTTCGGCGGCGACCGCCTCGACACGCTCTACATCACCACCTCCCAGGTCGGCACCGATCTCACCCTGTACCCGGCGGCGGGTGCTGTGTTCGCCCTCGCCCCGGGAGTTCGCGGCCAGCCGGTGCAACCGTTCACGGGCTAGATCCGCGTGACTCGCTTCCGCTCCGGTGTCCCGCGGAACACTCGATCAGGGCACGGCACATCGCAGCTGATCAATCTCCGTGCAACGGGCTGTTAGTCTGACGTTGCTTCGCACACCGTTCTCACACGTAACGCCGCGTCCGGCGAGGTGCCTGTGTCACTGCCCCAGCGGAACGTTCCCGGCGAGGACCGCCTGACCTGGCTGAGTGACCAGCTCAGAGATCAGGGAGCGGTCACCATCACCGCCGCGGCGGCGGCGCTCAACGTCAGCGAGATGACCATCCGGCGGGACCTGTTCCAGCTGGAGGAACGCGGGGTGGCCCGCCGGGTGCGCGGCGGGGCGCGTTCCGTCGGCCCGCGCAGCTTCGCCCAGCGCCGGGACCGGATGGCGGCGGCGAAGTCGCGCATCGCGGCGAAGCTCACCGAGCTCGTCCCGGACGGGGGCGCGGTCGCGTTCGACGCGTCCTCGACGGTCATGCGGCTCGCCGGCGCTCTGACCAGCGCGGACGATCTGCTCGTCGTCACGAACGGGCCCGACACGTTCGGCGTGCTGCGGGACAGGCCAGGTATCTCGGTGCTGCTGACCGGCGGGCGGCTCGATCCGCGGACCGGCAGCCTGGTCGGCCCGCTGGCGAGCCGGGCGGCGGCGGACATCACCGTGCGGCGGCTGTTCGCCTCGGCGGCGGCCCTCGACGAGCGGGCGGGCCCGCTGGAGGAGACCCCGGAGGAGGCCGACGTCAAGCGCGCGCTGGCCGCGGGTGCCGAGCAGATCGTCCTGGCCGTCGACTCCTCGAAGCTCGGCACGCGGGCCGTCGCGCGCTGGCTCGACTGGGACCGCGTCGACTGGCTGGTGACCGAGCTCGACCCGCAGGACGACCGGCTGGCGCCCTACCGGCGGGTGACGCGGGTCCTCTGACGCGGCTCCGACGCCGCCGCGTCTGCCGGCGTACGGCCGGGTGCCTCTCCTTCTCGGCTCACGACTGCCTTCTCGGTTCACGATTGCCGACCGTGCGAGATTGTGTGACAATTTACAAGATCTCACAGCAGCCGGAAGGGCTGGCAGCCGGAAGGGCTGGCGACGATGCGGGCATTCAGCCAGACGACAGAGGACCTCGCTCGGCAGGAGATCGAGCTGCCCTCGTGGGCGTTCGGGAACTCCGGGACCCGGTTCAAGGTGTTCACGCAGCGTGGCGTCCCGCGTGATCCGTTCGAGAAGGTCGCCGACGCGGCGCAGGTGCACCGGCTGACCGGGCTCGCGCCGTCGGTCGCGCTGCACATCCCCTGGGACGTCGTCGACGACTTCGGCAAGCTGGGCGAGCACGCGCGGGACAGCGGCGTCCGGCTCGGCACGATCAACACGAACACGTTCCAGGACGACGACTACATGCTCGGCAGCCTCTGCCACGTCGACGAGCGCGTCCGGGCGAAGGCGATCAGACACGCCCTCGACTGCGTCGACATCATGGACGTGACGGGCAGCCGCGACCTGAAGATCTGGCTGCCCGACGGGCTGAACTACCCCGGCCAGGCTGACCTGCGCGACCGGCAGGATCGGCTCGCCGACGCGCTGGGCCAGATCTACGCCCGGCTGGCGGGGCACCAGCGGCTCGTGCTCGAGTACAAGCTGTTCGAGCCGGCCTTCTACGCGACCGACGTCCCCGACTGGGGTACCGCCTACGTCCACTGCCTCGCGCTCGGCGAGCGCGCGGTGGTGTGCCTGGACACCGGCCACCACGCCCCGCACACCAACATCGAGTTCATCGTGATGCAGCTGCTCCGGCTGGGGCGGCTGGGGGCGTTCGACTTCAACTCCCGCTTCTACGCCGACGACGACCTGATCGTCGGCGCCGCCGACCCCTTCCAACTGTTCCGGATCATGACCGAGGTCGTCCGAGGCGGTGGCTACGACGAGGGCAGCGAGGTGACCTTCATGCTCGACCAGTGCCACAACATCGAGGCGAAGATCCCGGGCCAGATCCGGTCCGTGCTCAACGTCCAGGAGATGACGGCCCGCGCTCTGCTCGTCGACCGGGCCGCGCTCGCCGAGGCGGAGCGCGCCGGGGACGTGCTGGCCGCGAACGCCGTCCTCATGGACGCCTTCTACACCGACGTGCGCGCCGACCTCGCCGCCTGGCGTGAGTCGCGCGGGCTGCCCGCCGACCCCACAGCGGCCTTCCGGGCCAGCGGGTACGCGGAGCGCGTCGCGGCCGAGCGGGTCGGCGGCACCCAGGCCGGGTGGGGCGCGTGAGCGGGAACCGGACCGTCGCCGAGCTCCTCGCCCGGTCGAACCGGCTCGGCGCCGACCCGCGCAACACCAACTACGCGGGCGGGAACACCTCCGCCAAGGGCGTCGAGATCGATCCGGTCACCGGCCGCGACGTCGAGCTGCTGTGGGTCAAGGGGTCGGGCGGCGATCTCGGCACGCTGACCGAGCCCGGTCTCGCCGTGCTCCGGCTGGACCGCCTGCGCGCGCTGGTGGACGTCTACCCGGGCGAGGACCGCGAGGACGAGATGGTCGCCGCCTTCGACTTCTGCCTGCACGGCCGGGGCGGCGCCGCGCCCTCGATCGACACCGCCATGCACGGGCTCGTCGGGGCCGCACATGTCGACCACCTGCACCCGGACAGTGGCATCGCCATAGCGACCGCCGCCGACGGCGAACAACTCACGAAGGACGTCTTCGGTACGAAGGTCGTGTGGGTGCCGTGGCGGCGACCGGGATTCCAGCTCGGCCTCGACATCGCGGCCGTGCGGCGGGACAACCCCGGCGCCGTCGGCTGCATCCTCGGCGGGCACGGCATCACCGCGTGGGGCGACACCAGCGAGGAGTCCGAGCGCAACTCCACCTGGATCATCGAGCGGGCGCGGCTCCACCTCGAACGGCACGGGCGGCCGCGGCCCTTCGGCGCCGAGGTCGACGGCCGGCGCGCGCTGCCGGCCGCGCAACGGCGCGCCAGGGCCGCCGCGCTCGCACCCCACCTGCGCGCGGTCGCGTCCCGCGACCACCGTATGGTCGGCCACTTCACCGACAGCGACGCCGTCCTGGAGTTCCTGGCGAGCGAGAAGCTGTTCGCGCTGGCCCGGCTCGGGACGTCCTGCCCCGATCACTTCCTGCGGACGAAGGTCCGCCCGCTGGTGCTCGACCTGCCGGCGTCGGCGTCACCCGAGGAGTGCGTCGAGCGGCTCGCGGAGCTGCACGAGGCCTACCGCGACGACTACCGCTCGTACTACGAGCGTCACGCCACCGTCGACTCGCCGCCGATGCGCGGCGCGGACCCGGCGATCATCCTCGTGCCGGGCGTGGGCATGTTCTCCTACGGCCGGGACAAGCAGACGGCACGGGTGGCCGGCGAGTTCTACGTCAACGCGATCAACGTGATGCGCGGTGCCGAGGCGGTCTCGTCCTACGCGCCGATCCCGGAGAGCGAGAAGTTCCGGATCGAGTATTGGGCGTTGGAAGAGGCCAAGCTGCGCCGCCTCCCGCAGCCGAAGCGGCACGCGGGCCGGATCGCGCTGGTCACCGGCGCGGCCAGTGGCATCGGCCGGGCCACAGCGGCGCGGCTCGCCGCCGACGGCGCCTGCGTGGTCGTCGCCGACCTCGACGCGGACAGGGCCGGGGCGACGGCGGGCGAGCTCGGCGGCGCCGACGTCGCGGTCGGCGTAGGTGCCGACGTGACGAAGGCGGACGAGGTCGAGGCCGCCGTCGAGGCGACGCTTCTCGCCTTCGGCGGAATCGACCTCATCGTCAACAACGCGGGCCTGTCCATCTCGAAGCCGCTGCTCGAGACCACCGAGCGGGACTGGGACCTGCAGCACGACGTCATGGCGAAGGGGAGCTTCCTCGTCGCGCGGGCCGCGGCGCGAGCCATGATCGCGCAACGGCTCGGCGGCGACATCGTCTACATCGTCTCCAAGAACGCGCTGTTCGCCGGGCCGAACAACGTCGCCTACGGCGCCGCGAAGGCCGACCAGGCGCACCAGGTCCGGCTGCTGGCGGCCGAGCTCGGCGGGCACGGGATCCGGGTCAACGGTGTCAACCCGGACGGCGTCGTGCGCGGCAGCGGCATCTTCGCCGGCGGGTGGGGAGCACAGCGCGCGGCAGTCTACGGCGTTCCCGAGGAGGAGCTCGGCGCCTTCTACGCCCGGCGGACCCTGCTCGGGCGGGAGGTGCTGCCCGAGCACGTGGCCAACGCGGTCGCGGCCGTGTGCTCGGGCGAGCTCAGCCACACGACCGGCCTGCTCGTCCCCGTCGACGCCGGCGTCGCAGCCGCGTTCCTGCGCTGACCATGACACCGGGCTGGCCATGACCCGTGAAACGTAGCGCGCAGGCCCTGTCCTTCAGGGCGGGGTTAGCGCGTCAACTCCGCCGTCAGGGTGACAATCGAATGATGTATTCTTTCAGTCGTGGGGAGTCGGGTTGTGAAGCGGGCCTACAGGTACCGTTTTTACCCGACTGCCGAGCAGGCCGAGCAGTTGACGAAAACGTTCGGCTGTGTGCGCTACGTGTACAACCGGGCGTTGGCGGAGCGGCACCGGGCATGGTTCTCCGAACAGCGCCGGGTCACGCATGCCGAGACGGACATGATGCTGACGGCGTGGAAACACGACCTGGAAACGGCGTGGCTGGCGGAGCCGTCGAAGGGGCCGTTGCAGGCGACGCTGCGACATCTGCAGGCCGCCTATGTGAGCTTCTGGGAGAAGCGGGCCGGCTACCCGTCCTTCAAGAAGAAGGGCAGGACCCTCGACTCGGCGACCTACTTCCGGAACTGCTTCAGTTTCCGCGACGGGCAGGTCAGGCTGGCGAAGCAGGATCTGCCGTTGGACATCGTCTGGTCGCGTCCGCTGCCCGAGGGTGCGGTGCCGTCGCAGGTGACGGTGTCGCGCAACGCCCGCGGCCAGTACCACATCTCGATCCTGGTCGAGGAGACCGTCACCAGCCTGCCTCCGTCGCCGGGACGGGTGGGGATCGATGCGGGGGTGACGTCCCTGGTCGCCTTGTCGACGGGGGAGAAGGTGACCAACCCGCGGCACGAGCGGGCCGACCGTGCCCGGCTCGCCCGCGCGCAGCGGGAGCTGTCCCGCAAGCGGGAGGGTTCGGCGAACCGGGCCAGGGCCCGGCTTGCCGTGGCGCGTGTGCATGGGCGGATCGCCGACCGGCGCCGGGATCATCTACACAAGCTGTCCACGAGGATCATTCGCGAGAACCAAACGGTGGTCATCGAGGACCTGGCGGTCCGCAACCTGCTCCGCAACCATTCGCTGGCACGGGCGATTTCGGATGCTTCCTGGTCGGAGCTGCGGCGGATGTTGGAGTACAAGGCCGACTGGTATGGCCGCACGGTGATTGCGATCGATCGTTTCTACCCGAGCAGCAGGACCTGTTCGGCCTGTGGGTCGATCGTCGAGAAGCTGCCGTTGGATGTGCGGGAGTGGGAGTGCCGCTGCGGTGCGCGCCACGACCGGGATGTCAACGCTGCGAAGAACATTCTGGCCGCGGGGCTCGCGGTGTCTGCCTGTGGAGACGGAGTGAGACCACCTCGCTCCTAGAGCGAGGAGGCGTCTGTTGGTGAAGCAGGAACCCGTATCGCAAGGTGCGGGAATCCCCGGCGGCCTTCAGACCGGGGAGGATGTCAATACCAGGGTCTTCGCCGCCGTCGACATCGGAGCGTCCGGCGGCCGGGTGATGGCCGGGCTGGTCGAGGGCGCGTCGGTATCCGTGCGGCCGGTCCACCGGTTCGCCAACCCGCTCGTCGAGACCGCGGGATCGCTGCGCTGGGACCTCGACCACCTGCACCGCGAGATGCTCCGCGGGCTGCACAAGCTGGCCCGGGCCTGCCCCGAGCTGGAGTCGATCGGCATCGACACATGGGCGGTCGACTTCGGCCTGCTCGACGCCGACGGCGAGCTGCTCGCGCCACCCGTCGCCTACCGGGACGGCCGCGCCGCGCGGTTCGTCGACGACGTGCACGCCGCGGTGCCACCGGAGGAGCTGTTCGCCGTCAACGGGTTGCAGTTCCTGCCGTTCACGACGCTGTACCAGCTCGCCGCGCAGCGGCGAGACCCGCTGTGGGACCGGGCCGCGCACGTCGTCCTGGTGCCCGACCTGCTGGCCTACCGGCTGACCGGGCGGCTGCGCACCGAGCTCACGAACGCCTCGACGACCGGCCTGCTCGACGTCCGGACGCGCCAGTGGTCCGAGGAGCTGCTGCGGCGGCTCGACATCCCGCGCCGGCTCCTGCCGGACCTCGAGGCGCCGGGTACCGTCCGTGGCGTCACGCACGCGCTCGGCCCGCCGGTCCCGGTGACGACGGTGGGTTCGCACGACACCGCCTCCGCCGTCGTCGGGGTCCCCGCGACGACCGACAGCTTCGGCTACGTCTCGTGCGGCACCTGGTCGCTGGTGGGCCTGGAGCTGCCGGCGCCGGTACTCACCCCGGACGCCCGCGCGGCGAACTTCACCAACGAGATCGGCGTCGACGGCCGGGTACGGTTTCTGCGCAACGTCGGCGGGCTGTGGCTGCTGCAGGAATGCCTGCGGGAGTGGAACAATCCCGACCTCGAGGATCTCCTCGCCGCCGCCGCGGCGCTGCCGCGCGGCGGCCCGGTGATCGACGTCGACGACCCCGCGCTCATCGCGCCGGGAAACATGCCGGCCCGGATCGCGGCGGCCGTGCGCGACGGCGACGGCCGGGTGCCCCGGACGCCGGCCGCGCTCGCGCGCTGCGTCGTCGACTCCCTCGCCCTCGCCTACGCGCAGACCCTGCGGCGGGCCGCGGACCTGACCGGGCGACAGGTCGAGGTCATCCATCTCGTCGGTGGCGGCTCCCGCGGCGAGCTACTGTGCCGACTCACCGCGAACGCGGCGGGGGTGCCGGTCGTCGCCGGGCCGGTCGAGGCGACCGCGCTCGGCAACGTCCTCGTCCAGGCACGGGCCCACGGTGCCGCGCCGACCACCCTGGAAGACCTGCGCGAGCAGCTCGCGCGCGCATCGACCCTCCGGAGGTACGAGCCGTCGTGAACCCCCTGGCGACACTGCGTTCCGTCATGCGGTTCGGTCCCGTCGAGACCAACCGGACCGAGCGGCGGCTGGCCCGGGCGGCCTCGGTGCACGACCTGCGGCGGATGGCCCGGCGGCGGCTGCCCGGTGGGGTCTTCGACTACATCGACGGCGCCGCCGAGGACGAACGCACCCTCGCCGCGAACGAGCGGGCCTACGCCGCCACGACCTTCCGCCCGCGGGTGCTGCGCGGCCTGCCCGAGGTCTCGATCGGCACGGAGATCCTCGGCGCGCCAGCCGCGTACCCGCTCGTGCTCGCGCCCACGGGATTCACCCGCATCGCCGACCCGCAGGGGGAGCTGGCCGTGGCCCGCGCCGCCGCCCGCGCCGGTCTTCCCTACACGCTGTCCACCCTGAGCACGCGTTCGATCGAGGAGGTCCGCGCGGTCAGCGACGGGCGGCTGTGGTTCCAGGTCTACGCCTGGCGCGACCGCGGCCTGGTCAAGGAGATGATCGAGCGCGCCGCCGCGGCCCGGTACGAGGCGATCGTCCTCACCGTCGACACCGCTGTCTTCGGCCGCCGCGAGCGCGACGTCCGCAGGGGCTTCTCCCTGCCGCCCACGATCGGTCCGGGCACGATCCTCGACGGCCTGCTCCATCCCGGCTGGACCTGGCAGTTCGTCCGCAGCGAACCCATCCGGTTCAGCAACGTCGCGGGCCGCGACGTGGGCGACGGCGCGTCACCGGTGACGCTGTCCGACTACATCAACACGCAGTTCGACCCCGGCCTCTCCTGGGCGGACCTGACCTGGCTGCGCTCGGTGTGGGACGGCCGCATCGTCGTCAAGGGCATCCAGACCGTCGCGGACGCGAAGCTCGCGGCCGAGGCCGGCGTCGACGCGATCGTCCTGTCGAACCACGGCGGCCGGCAGCTGGACGGCGCGCCGGCCACCCTGCCGCTCGTCGCCCCGGTCGCCGACGCGGTCGGCGGCCGCAGCGAGATCATCTGCGACGGCGGGGTCCGACGCGGCAGCGACATCGTCAAGGCGGTCGCGGCCGGCGCGACAGCGGCGATGGCCGGCCGCGCCTACCTCTACGCGCTCGGTGCCGCCGGGGAACGCGGAGTCGACCGGCTGCTCGCCTGGTTCGCCGCCGACGTCCACCGCACCCTGGCCCTCCTGGGCGCGGCCGGAGTCGCGGACCTCGGGCGCGGCCACATCGACGTGCCCTCCGAGCCGGCAGACCCGGCCGCACCGCGCCTCGCCGCCACGCCCCGCGCCGCACCGCCCCGCCCGCCTGCCTGACCGGCCCCTACCCGCCGCCGGTCGCCGGTCGCCGGTCGCCGGTTCCGCCAGAGATCGAGGTCCCATGCCCCCTCACCGGAACGCCGCCTTCATCGCCGCCCCGTCCGACCCGGGCGGGCGGGATCCCGTACCGGCGCCGTATCTGCGCCGGGAGTTCACCGTGGGCGCCGGCCTGCGTTCCGCCACCCTGCACGTCACCGCGGTGGGACTGATCGAGGCCCACCTGAACGGGGCCCCGGTGGGAGACGAGGTTCTCGCCCCGGGCTGGACGTCCTACCGGCATCGCCTGGTCGTGAGCAGTCACGAGGTCACCGGCCTGGTGGTGGAAGGCGTCAACGCTCTCGGCGCCGTCCTCGGTGAGGGCTGGGCGGTGGGCAGGCTCACCTGGGAGGAGGGCAAGCGGGCCGTCTGGGCGGACCGCCCGGCCGGCTTCCTGCAACTCGATCTCGACTACGGCGACCGCGTGGAGGTGATCGCGAGTGGTGCCGACTGGCGTGCCGGTACCGGGGCGACCTTGGCGGACAGCATCTACGACGGCGAGACCCACGACGCGCGACGGGAACCGGCGGGCTGGGCCGAGCCCGGCTTCGACGACGCGGAATGGTCGCCGGTCGAGGTCGTCCCACGCGACCTGGACACCCTGATCGCGCCGAGCGCGCCGCCGATCCGGCGGGTGCAGGAGCTGCCCGCCGTCGACATCCTGACGACGCCGGCCGGGCGGACGGTCGTCGACTTCGGGCAGAACCTGTCGGGCTGGGTCCGCCTCACCGTCCGCGGGCCGGCCGGTACCATGATCGTCCTGCGGCACACCGAGACTCTGATCGACGGTGAGGCGGACTTCCGGCCCAACCGGACGGCGCTCGCGACCGACCGCTACATCCTGCGCGGCGGTGGCCCGGAGACGTGGGAGCCGCGGTTCACCTTCCACGGTTTCCGCTACGTCGAGGTGGAAGGGTGGCCCGGTCGCCTCGACACCGAGGCGATGACCGCGGTGGTGGTGCACAGCGACATGCGCCGGACCGGTTGGTTCGAGACCTCCGACGAGCTGGTGAACCAGCTGCACCGCAACGTCGTCTGGTCGATGCGCGGCAACTTCGTCGGCGTGCCCACCGACTGCCCGCAGCGCGACGAGCGGCTCGGCTGGACCGGCGACATCAACGCCTTCGGTCCCACCGCCGCGTTCCTCTACGACGTGCGCGGGGTGCTGGGCTCGTGGCTCACCGACCTCGCCGCCGAGCAGCGCGAGCAGGGCCACGTGCCGCTGGTCGTCCCGGACGTGGGGGCGATGCCGATCACGACGCCCACCGCGCTGTGGGGAGACGTCGCCGTCAGCCTGCCCTGGGCCCTCTACCAGCAGTACGGCGACCGGGAGCTGCTCGCCGCCCAGTACGAGTCCATGACGGCCTTCATCGACAGCGTGGAGGGGCTGCTGGACGAGCGGGGGCTCTGGAACTCCGGTTTCCAGTTCGGCGACTGGCTCGATCCGGACGCACCGCCGAAGAACCCGGCCGGCGGCAGGACGGACGCCTATCTGGTCGCCTGCGCCTACCTGTGCCACACCACCCACCAGCTGGCACGGGCCGCCGAGGTCCTGGGCCACGCCGACGACGCCGCCCGGTACACGGCACTGCACCAGCGGGTCCGGGCGGCCTTCCGCGACGAATGGGTCACCCCGTCCGGTCTGGTCGCCAACGACACGGCCACCGCCTACGCGCTGGCCATCTGCTTCGACATCCTCGACCCGGCCCAACAGGCGCGCGCCGGCCGCCGGCTCGCCGAGCTGGTCGACAAGGCCGGACACCGGATCAGCACGGGCTTCGCCGGCACGCCGCTGGTCGCGCACGCCCTGAGCCGCACCGACCAGCTCGACACCGCCTACCGGCTGCTGCTCCAGACCGAGTGCCCCTCGTTCCTGTACCCGGTGACGCGGGGCGCGACGACGATCTGGGAGCGGTGGGACGCGATCCGGCCCGACGGGACGCTGCACGACACCGGCATGACGTCGCTCAACCACTACGCCCTGGGCGCCATCGCGGACTGGCTGCACCGGGTCGTCGGCGGTCTCGAACCCGTCGAGCCCGGCTACCGGCGGATGCGGATCGCGCCGCGGCCCGGCGGCGGCCTCACCCACGCCACGCTCACCCACGACACGCCGCACGGCCGGGTACGGGTCGCCTGGCACCAGGAACCCGACAGCCGGGTCACCGTCGACGTCGACGTCCCGCCGGGGACGGCCGCCGACGTCGTCCTGCCGGGCCACCCCGACGCGCTGACCGTCCACGTCGGGCCGGGCAGCCACCGCTGGGAGTACGACCTCCCGAAGCGGGCCCGGCCCGACTACACCCTCGACACCCCGTTGCGGGAGCTCTTCCGCGACTCCGCGCTGTGGGCCGCGATCCAGCCGGTCTTCCGCCGGCACCTTCCCCAGTTCGCCGACGCCGACAGCGGGACGGAACCCTCGCTGCCGAGCCTGCGTGTCCTACTGGGGTACTTCCCGGCCCAGGCCCCGGCTCTCGAGGCCGACCTGCTCGCGGTACTCCGGGCGTGAACCGCCGCCGGCTGGCGAAGGCCGGGGTGGGCTGTGGTCCGTGGGGACCGTGGGTGGACCGGCGGGTCGGTCAGTGGTGGGCAGGAGCCACCGGCGCGGGACTCAGGCCACCGACTGCTCGCGGCAGTACGAGCGGTACGTCGTCGAGGACTGGAGCAGTGAGGAGTGCGAGCCGGCGTCGGCGACCCGGCCGCGCTCCATCACGACGATCTGGTCGCAGTGCCGGATGGTGGCGATCCGGTGGGCGATGACCAGTGACGTCCGCCCGGACAGGAGCCGGTCCAGGGCGTCGAGCACGGCGCGTTCGCTGCCGGCGTCGAGCGCGCTGGTCGCCTCGTCGAGCACGACGACGGGGGGATCCTTCAGCATCACCCGGGCGATGGCGAGGCGTTGGCGCTGCCCGCCGGAGAGCAGGACGCCGCGCTCGCCGAGCTCCGTGTGGATGCCCTTCTCCCAGGTGCGGACGAACCCCCAGGCGTTGGCCGCCTCGAGGGCGGCCTCGATGTCCTGGTCGGTGGCGGTCGGCCGGGCGAGTCGCAGGTTGCGCGCCAGCGAGCCGCTGATCAGCACCGACTCCTGGAAGACCACACCCACCGCGGCCCGCACCGAGGCCTGGGTGACCTCGCGGAGGTTCTGGCCGTCGATGGTCACGCGGCCCTCGGTGGGGTCGAACAGCCGGAGCAGCAGCTGGGTGACCGTGGACTTGCCGGCGCCGGAGGAACCGACGAGCGCGACGCTGCGCCCCGGGGCGATCGTCAGGTCGAAGCCGTCCAGCACCAGGTGCGACCGCCGCCCGGGATAGGCGAACGAGACCTGTTCGAAGGTGATGCCACCCCGGGTGACGGCTAACGCCGGTGCCTTGGGGAGATCGCTCACCGCGGGGCGCTCCTCGAACAGCCTCGCGGCCCGCTCGCCGGCGGCCAGGCCGGCCAGCACCTCGGGGAGGCTGGTCATGACGACGGTCAGCGAGCTCGACCCGCGCAGCCAGAAGCCCCAGACGGCGACGACGTCGCCGAGGGAGAGCGTCCCCGACGCGGCCCGCCACGCGCCGACGAACAGGAGCAGGAACGGCGCGACGAACGAGAGGTGGAAGCCGAGCGGGTCGGCGTAGCGGTGCTGGAGCCGGGCCAGGGCCTCGGAGCCGGCCCGCACCCGGTCGGTGCCGCCGCGTACCTGGCGCAGGGCGTCGTCCTCCGCGTTGAACGCCTTGAGGAGCGTGTTCACGCCGAGCATCTCGGCGAGGGTCCCGGAGGTCCGGCCGAGCTCGTCGCGGATGTCGCGGCTGTGGCGGCGAAGCCGCGGGAGCACCAGCAGCGTCCACCCGAGGGCCACCGCGAGCAGGCCGAGCGCCAGCAGGGCCATCCAGGGATCGACCCAGGTGATGAGTCCCACCGAGAGGACCAGGACCGCCAGCGCCCACCACACCGTCAGGCCCTGCCAGACCGTCACCTCCAGACGTTCGATGTCCTGGTTGATCGCGGCGGCGACGTCGCCGACCCGCGATCGGTGGAAGAAGTCCATCGAGAGCCGCTGGACGTGCTCGTACAGGGCCCGCCGCAGGTTGTTCGCCCAGCGGGTCGCCCCACGACGGCACCAGGTGTGGGCGAAGTACGCCGCCACGAGGAACGTCGCGGAGACGGCGACCGCGGCGACCACGGGCCCCTGCCAGCCGTCGTGCAGGAACCGGCGCGGATCCTGCTGGATGCGGTCCAGCACTACCCGGAACACCGCGGGCGTGAGGCTCTGCGCGACCGCGTCGACGAGGATGAGCGCGTAGCCGCCGACGAGCAGCCACCTGCCGTCGCCGGCGTGACTGAACAGCGTGCGCAGGGGGTGCGCGCCGGTCCCAGGAGACCTGCGGTTCCGCGCGGATTCACGCGTCACGGGAACATCCGTCGCCCACGATCACGATCGGGTCGCCTCGTCGAGGAGGATCTGGGAGATCCGCTCGCGCAGCGCGGCCAGGGCGTGGCCGCCGGTGGTGCCACCGCCGACCGCCTCGGCGTCGGCGTCGGCCGCGCGCGGTAAGAGGGAGAATCCGGTGTAGAGGACGCGCCGTTCCTCGACGACGGGCGGGGTCGACTCGTGCAGGGTGCAGGTCAGGTGCACCGTGACGTCGCCCGGCTCGGTCGGCACGGCGACGACGGGCAGGTACGGCCGGGATTTCGCGATCTCCACCGGCATCAGCACGCGGTGGGATCCGGCGATGACGCGGAGCTGCCCGTTCGTCTCGCCGCTGCCGGTGACCGCGATCCCCGTGACCAGGTTCGAGCAGCTGTAGGCGTGCCGGCCGAAGTGACAGTCGCGGTGGAAGCTCACGTCCGACGCGCCGACCGTGACGTCGACCGGCTTGATGAGCGCCTCCAGGCCCCGACCGTCCGACGGACGCCGTTGGAGCAGGTCGTCGCCGGCCAGGACGCCGCGGAGATGTTCCCAGCGTTCGCCGCGCAGGATCGCCGAGGTCGCGGGGGAGCGGGTGATGAACTCCTGTAGCCGCACACAGCGGCGGCTGCCGTCCTCGACGGTCGCCCACCAGGAACGACCGTCACCCTCGCGGTAGTCGGGAAGCGCCCGGTCGATGTCGGCGGTGATCGCCGCCATGTCCGCCGGGTCCAGCCAGCCGCGCAGGTGAAGGTAACCGGCCTCGCGCAGGAAGTGCGAGACGTCCGCCGGATCGTCGGCGGGGGTGAGGACGTGCCCGAGGTCGAGCGCGGCACCGTGACGATCGACGAACTCGATCGTGTCGTCCACGACCGGCCAGCCCTCGAGCAGCGTCAGCCAGAGCGAGTCCCACCCGGAGACGTCCACCTCGGACCCGTCGCGGTAGCGCAGCTCGCGCGCGGTCAGCATCGCGTTGAACGATCGCTGGTTCTGCGCCCAGTCGGAGAACTCGGCCTCGCTGAGCGTCACGACAAGCGCGCCCCCGATGGTGCCGCGGGAAGCGGTCAGGGTCGTGCCGTCGCTCGAGAACGACCAGGAGGACGTGCCGATCTCGATGGACAGCGGTGGTGCCTGCAGAAAGGTGATCCCCTGCGCGACGAGAGGGCCATGGCGGGCGACGAGGCCCGGGAACTCCCGGGCGAGAAAATCCTCGATGCTGACGTGGCGCAGGTCGGCATCGCGACGCGTGCGGCGATCCAGAGCGATGGGCATGGCGATTCTCCCGTCGGAGTGTGCCGCCGGCGAGCATCCTGCCGATCGTGTGATCGGGCCGATTCGTGCCGCCGCGGAAAGGCGGGGCACGGGAAGATGCTCGAAGCTCGACGTCGTCAGGAAAAGGATCGGGAAACGGCCGGCGGCAACTCGGAATCCGCATCCACCACTGATCGACGCGGCTCGGCGACACGGCTCGACAATCGGCATGTCTGCGGGTCTGAACCCTGGCCTGTGCACCTACCGCGGAACGTGTAGGAGCCTAATACCGGGTTACTAGTGCGTGCAAGTGGTGAGCCGGGCGCCGGCGACCCACGCCGACAGCCCACGCCGACAGCCCACGCCGGCAACCCACGCCGGCAACCCGCGTCGGCTAGCCTCGCCGGCTCTCGACCGTGGTGGTGACGGTCGCCGCCACCTCCCGGTACCGGTCGAGGACGAAGCGGAGCGGCTCGGCCCGGTGGATGACGGCGTCGGCGCGCGACCAGGACGGCGGCGTGGCGCCGTCCGTGCGGGCCAGGACCGTCGCGGCCTGCCGTGCGGCGCCGTCGGCGACGTACTCGCCGGGCGCGGGCACGGCGACAGGGATCCCGAGGATCGCGGGCGCGATCTCCTGGACGGCGCGTGAGCGGGCGCCGCCGCCGACGAGGGTCACCCGGTCGATGCGCACGCCCTGGGCGCGCAGGGCGTCGAGGCAGCCCGCCATCAGGCACAGCACGCCCTCCACGGCGGCGCGGGCGAGGTTCGCCGGGGTCATCGACGTCGGCGTGAGGCCGTGCAGGGAGCCGGTGGCGGTGGGCAGGTTCGGGGTGCGCTCGCCCTCGAGGTAGGGCACGAGCACCAGGCCCGCGGCACCCGGCTGGGCGCTCAGGGCGAGCCGGCTGAGCTCGTCGTGGCCGACGCCGAGCAGGGCCGCCGTCGCGTCCAGGACCCGGCTGGCGTTCAGGGTGCAGGCGAGCGGCAGGTGACGGCCGGTCGCGTCGGCGAAGCCGGCGACCGCGCCGGTGGCGTCCCGGGTGGTGGCGGCGGCGACCGTGGCGACGACGCCGGAGGTCCCCAGGGACATCAGCGCCTCGCCCGGCCGCAGGCCCAGGCCGAGCGTCGCCCCGGCGTTGTCGCCGCACCCCGGCCCCAGGAGCAGATGGCCCCAGCCGGCGGCGGCGTCGCCCCGCCCCGCGACCGCCTCGGGGCCGGTGACGGTCGGGAGCGTGATCCGCTCGACGCCGCCGGGCTCGCGGCGCAGCGCCAGGGCCAGCACGTCGCGCCGGTAGGCGTTGCTGACGGCGTCGAAGTAGCCGGTGCCGGAGGCGTCGGAACGGTCGGTTCGCAGGGTGTCCAGCGACCGGGCGCCGGACAGCCGCCAGGTCAGCCAGTCGTGGGGCAGCACGACCGCGGCGATCCGGGCCGCGGCGTCGGGTTCGTGGTCGGCGAGCCAGCGCAGCTTGGTGACGGTGAAGGAGGCGACCGGGACCAGGCCCACCGCGGCCGCCCACCGCTCGGCTCCCCACTCGGCCACGAGGTCGGCCGCCGCCGCGGCGGAACGGGTGTCGTTCCACAGCAGCGCGGGCCGGATGACCTGCCCGGCGTGGTCCAGCGCGATCATCCCGTGCTGCTGGGCGGCGACCGAGACGGCCGCGACGTCGCCGAGGCCGCCGGCCCGTTCGACCGCGGTGCGCAGGGCCGTCCACCAGTGCTCGGGGTCGATCTCCGTCTCGGGAGGATGGGGTGCGGTTCCCTGGCGGACGAGAGTGCCGGAGTCGGCGTCCCGGATGACCACCTTGCACGACTGGGTGGACGAGTCGATCCCCGCGACGAGCGCCATGCCGGCGGTCCGGCTCAGCCGGCCGGCCGGGCGGCCGCCGTGCCCGCGCCGGGGGTCGGCGAGCCGACGAGGTGTTCGATCGCCAGTTGCTGGAGCCGGACGAAACCGAAGTCCCGCTCGGCCGCCTTGGCCGGGTCGAAGCCGTCGTCCGAGGCGAGGAGGTCGGCCGCGGTCTCGCCGGGGGTGAGGGTGGGCTCGGCCAGCTCGAACACGCCGGCGTAGGCCATCGCCTCCTGGACGGCGGGATCGGCGCGGAACGCCGCCGCCTTCTCCGCGAGCAGCAGGTAGGTCGACATGCACGTCCGCGCCGACTCCCAGACCCCGGCCATGCCCTCCGTCCGCGACGGCTTGTAGTCGAAGTGGCGGGGACCGGTGTACCGGGGGCCGCCCGGGTAGCCCGGGAAGCCGTTCTCGAGCAGGTCGACGGTGAAGAACGCCGAGACGAGATCGCCGTGCCCGAAGACCAGGTCCTGGTCGTACTTCAGGCCCCGCTGCCCGTTGAGGTCGATGTGGAAGAGCTTCCCGCTCCACAGCGCCTGGCCGAGCGCGTGGGTGTAGTTGAGGTTGGCCATCTGCTCGTGCCCGGTCTCCGGGTTGACCCCGACGATGTCGCCGTGCTCCAGCTCGGCGATCAGCGCCAGCGCATGCCCGACGGTGGGCAGGAAGATGTCGCCGCGCGGCTCGTTCGGCTTCGGTTCGAGCGCGATCCGCAGGTCGTAGCCCTGGGACTTGATGTAGCCGGCGACGGTGTCCAGGCCCTCCCGGTAGCGCTCCAGCGCGGCGAAGACGTCCTTCGACCCGTCGTACTCGCTGCCCTCCCGGCCGCCCCACATCACGAACGTGGTCGCGCCGAGCTGGGCCGCGAGATCCACCGCGCGCAGCACCTTGCGCAGGCCGAACCGGCGCACGCCGCGGTCGTTCGACGTCAGGCCGCCGTCCTTGAACACGGGATGGGTGAAGGTGTTCGTGGTCACCATCTCGATGACCAGGCCGGACGA
Organism: Frankia sp. Mgl5; assembly: GCF_023242985.1. NCBI lineage: Bacteria > Bacillati > Actinomycetota > Actinomycetes > Frankiales > Frankiaceae > Frankia > Frankia sp. Mgl5. Next base: position 29,958 of record NZ_JALKFY010000680.1, read on the forward strand.
GTCGGTGGCCTCTTTCAGCCGGCGGCAGGCCCGCGCGGCGGCGGCGTCGTCGGCGTCGAAGGGGAAGACGTCGTTGTCGTGCAGGGTGATGCCCCAGGCGCCTATCTCGGCCAGCCGGTCGGCGTACTCCCACGGGCCGAGGGCCGTCCGGGTCGGCAGGCCGAAGGGGTCGGTTCCGGTCCAGCCGACCGTCCACAGGCCGAAGGAGAACTTGTCCTCGGGAGTGGGCTGTCGTGGCATCGCTGCTCCGATCCGCGTCTTTAGTATTTCGATAAAACATAATCCTGGGTCGCGGTAGCGTCAACGTGTGCCCTTGGAGCTGCCCGGACCTCGACCGACGAGCGGGGCCCGGCAGGCGACCCTGCGTGAGAGCAACCTCGCCCTGGTCGCCCGCACCGTCGCCGCCGCGGCGCCGGCGTACCTTTCGCGGGCGGACGTCGCCGGGGCGACCTCGATGACCCGGGCCACCGCGTCGCGTCTCGTCGACGAGCTCGTCACCGGCGGTGTCGTGGACGAGCTGGGCCCTGACGAGCTGGACCGCCCCGCGCCCCGCCGCGGCCGGCCAGGGACGCCGCTGGCCCCGGGCTCGCGGATCGCGGCGCTGGGGCTCCAGATCGACGCCGGATTCCTGGCGGCCCGGGTGATCAACCTGCGCGGCCAGGTCCTCGCCGAGTGGGTCGAGAGCCGAGATCTCGTCGCGAGTCCACCGGAGGAGGCGCTGCGTCGCCTCGACGCCGCGAGCGGCGGCCTCCTGTCCCGGCTGCCCGCCGGGACCCGCCTCATCGGAGCGCGGCTCGCCCTGCCCGGCATCGTCGCCGTGGGGGAGGGGCTGCTGCTGCGGGCACCGACCCTCGGCTGGTCGGACCTCCGACCGGTCGACATGCTGGCCTCGGGGACGCTCGCCGGCCTGCCGTTCACGATCGGCAACGAGGCCGACCTGGCCGCGCGCACGGTCGCCGAGAGCGCGCCGGGACGGCCGGCCCCGCTGCCGGACTTCGTCTACCTGTCGGGCGGGATCGGCATCGGCGGCGCCGTGGTCCGGGACGGAGTGGTCGTCACCGGCTCCCACGGCTGGGCCGGCGAGATCGGGCATGTCTGCGTCGACCCCAACGGCCCGAGCTGCCCGTGCGGGTCGACCGGCTGCCTGGAGCGTTACGCCGGGCGGTACACGCTGCTCGCCGCCGTCGGGCTGGGCGCGACCGCGCCGCCCGACCGCCTGTTCGAGCGGGTGGCGGCCGGCGATCAGGACGCGTGCCAGGCCGTCGGTGTGGCGGCATGGGCCCTCGGCATCGCGGTGGCCAGCGTCATCAACATGTTCGACGTTCCCACCGTTGTCCTCGGGGGCTATCTGGGCCAGATCGCCGGCCTGCTGCGCCCGGACCTGGACCCGGCGCTGCGGGCCCGCGTGCTGTCGGCCCGCTGGGTCGCGCCGGCGATCGTCGCGGCCGAGCCCGGCTCCGCCCCCGGCGCCACCGGCGCGGCCTTCGCCGAGCTGGCGGCGGTGATCGCCGATCCGGCGCGCTGGACGGTCCGGTAGGCGTCGCGCCACCGCTCGCCGCGCTCCGCGAGCGGGCCGGAAGGAGCTGGAGATCCCAGACACCATCCAGGACGAGACGATCAGCGTGCGGAACGGCGTGCCTCGGACTTCCGGGCCATGAGCGTGAGCCGGGTCAGCCGGTGGCGCCGTCGGCGCAGAGCTCCTCCTGGGTGACGTCGAACGTGGCGCCCGTGGGGCCGACCTGGACAAAGGCGTGGCAGGCGATCGGCTTGCCGGCGTTGTCCCGCAGGTCGACGGGTGCGATGAGGCCCCCGGCGTCGTAGTCGGGGACGGCGCGCAGGGCCTTGATGAACCCCTCGCGGGTGGGGCAGGGGCCGGCCAGGTCCAGTCCGCGCAGGAACATGTCGGCGGAGATGTAGGTGAACATCGCGAACTGCTGTTCCGGGTTCACGGTCTCCGGCGCGTACCGGGTCATCGCGGCGCGGTACCGCTCGACCGCGGGCCCGCCGGCTTCGAAGGGGCGGAAGAACACCGGGATCGAGACTCCGGCGAGGGCCGGGCCGGAGGTGGCCAGCAGGTTGCGGTCGTAGCCGGAGAGCGCGACGCTGACAGCGAGGTGCAGGCCGTTCCTGCGCGTCGCCTGGACGACGTCGGCGAAGTCGTTCGCCGCGGTGATGCCGAGCAGGCTGTCGGCACCGGACTCGGCGATCTGGCGGGCTGTCCGGTCGGGGTTGTCGATGGTGGCGGAGTAGGGAAGCACCGCGACGGCGGTGAGCCCCAGTGCCTGCAGGTGCTGTGAGTAGGTGGCCACGATGTCGGAGCTGAAGGCCGACTGCCCCGAGGTCACCAGGGCGACCTTCCTGCCGCCACCGGCCTGGATGTACCGGCCGATGATCTCGGGTGAGGCCGAGTACATGTAGGAGAACATGTTCGCGTGCCCGGCCCACGCCGGCTCGGCCGCGAGGCCGGTGACCGGCACCCCCTCGCGCGTCAGGTAGTCCTGCGACTCACCGGTGACGGCGCTGCTCATCACCAGGCCGAAGACGGAACCGGTGCGGATGAGGCCCTCGGTGACGTTCGCGTTGACCGGGCCCGAGCTCTCGTCGTCGCGCCACTGGTAGACGACCCGGCGGCCGTGAACGCCGCCCTCGGCGTTGGCCAGGCTGATTCTCGCGTCGAAACCGGCGCGAGCGGAGGAGAAGGCACTGCCGGCCCCTCCGGAGTCGGAGTACACGAACCCGAGCGTGATCCGGTCGGGTGTCACCCCGGGGGAGTCGCAGGCCGCGACCGCGTCGGGCCGGGTTCCCGGCGTGGAACAGGCGGTGACAGCGAGGAGGATCGAGGCTGCCGCCGCCGCCACGGACGATCTGGCCAAGGTGCGTGAACGCATGCGGGTTTCCTTCAGCGGTGCCTGGTGAGGACGACGGAGATCCCGGGTGGTCGCCAGGCCAGGGCGACGCCGGCCTTTCCTCCGCGGTCGGGATACGGGAAGGGGATCCGGCGTGCGCCGTCAGGCGCGGCGGGCGGACAGCGGGAGGGTTCGCGAGCAGTGGATGTCGTCACTGCTGAGCGCGGCCAGCACGGTGACGTCGCCGGGCTCGAGGCCGCGGGTGCCGTCGGCCATGGTGTAGAACAGCCGCTCGACCGGGGCATCGAGGAGAACCCGCCGTGTTTCTCCCGCGGCCAGAGCCAGGCGGGTGAACCCGAGAAGCTGGCGGACGGGCCGGACGACCGTCGCGGCCTCGTCCCGTGCGTAGAGCTGCACGACGGTCTCGCCGTCGACGGTGCCGGTGTTCGACACGAGGAGCCGCGCCCGCAGCTGCCCGTCGATCTCCTCGACGGCCGGTCCGGCTGACTCGTCGAGGGCGATGTCGAAGGAGCTGTAGGAAAGGCCGTGCCCGAAGGCGTAGAGCGGGGCGTCGTCGTCGAGGTCGTTGTAGCCGTGCCGGGTGCCGGTGGGGTGGTCGTAGCCGCTGCCGAAGTGGTGCCCGTGATAGATCGGGATCTGGCCCAGGTGCCGGGGGAAGGTGCTCGGGAGCTTTCCGCTCGGGTTGATCGCACCGAACACGGCCCCCGCGATCGCCGGGCCGGCTTCCTCACCGAGCAGTGGTGCGAGAAGGACGGCGCGCGAGGCCCGAGCCACGGTGTCGAGGAGGAGGGGGCGTCCGGAGACCACCACGGTCACCAGGGGCCTGCCGGTCGCGGCGAGCAGAGCGACGAGCTCGTCCTGGTCGCCGGGCAGGCTGGGGGACGCGGTGGACTGGCCCTCGCCGGCGGTGTTGTTCCCGACCCATCCGGTCCGCTCGCCGACGACGGCGATGACGGCGTCGGCGTCGGCGACCGCCGCGGCCACCGCCGCCTGGTCCAGTGCGTGCTCAGGGTCGGCCTCGAAGCGGCCGAGCGGAACGAACTCGACGGTCGGGGCGAAGCCCCGCAGCGCGTCGAGCACGGTGGGCGCCTCGGGGTGGATCCGCCGGGCCTCCGCCTCGAACCTCTCGTCGAACCCCGGCATCCGCGGCTGGAAGATGTCGGTGAACACGAAGGTGGCCGGATCGACGCCGGGCACCTGCCCCGTCATCACCGCCATCATTCCCAGCGGCATCTCGGCGTTGGAGACGGAGGTGTAGGCACCGAAATGGATGCGCAGCTCGTCGGCGGCCGGGCCCACGACGACGATGCGCCCACCCCGAGGTGCCAGGGGCAGGGTGCCGTCGTTGGCGAGCAGGACCAGGCCACGGGCGGCGATGGCGCGGCGCACCTCGGCCGCCTCTGCCCGGTCCGGGGGCGTCCCCCGGACCGGAGACGCCGCGGCGGACGCACCGGGTGGCGTCGCCATCCCCGGGATGAGTCCGACGCGGGCCTTGACGGTGAGGACCCGGGTGACCGCCGTGTCGAGGACGTGTTCGTCGAGACGGCCACTGGTGACCTCGTCTGCCAGGTGGGAGAAGTTCACGTCGCCGGGGAGCTCTACGTCGAGGCCGGCGCTGATCGCCTGGACGGCGGCCTGCCCTTCCGAGGACGCGGTGTGGTAGATCGTCCGCAGCATGTCCACGGCGCTGTAGTCGCTGACCACGATGCCGTCGAAGCCCAGCTGGCCGCGGAGCAGGTCGGTGAGCAGCCAGCGGTCGGCGGCGCAGGGCACGCCGTCGAGCTCGTTGTAGGAGTTCATGACGGCGACCAGGCCGGCTTCGGTGATCGCCCGGCGGAACGGCTCGGCGTACTCGTCGATCAGCGCGCGGCGCCCCAGCTGGGTGACCGCCTGGTTGAGGCCGCCCTCGGAGGCGCCGTACCCGGCGAAGTGCTTCCCCGTCGCGAGCAGGCCGGAGTCACCCTCGGGGCCCTGGACACCCCGGACGAAGGCGACCGAGAACTGGGCGGCCAGCTCGGGGTCCTCGCCGTAGGTCTCGTGCACGCGGCCCCACCGCGGGTCCCGCGCGAGGTCCATGACCGGGGAGAAGGCGAGGTGGATGCCGGCCTGGCGCATGTGGGCGGCGCTCACGGCCGCCGCGCGGGTCACCAGCGCCGGGTCCCAGGCCGCCGCCTGCGCCCAGGCGGTCGGGAACTGCGAACCTGAGACATGCAGGAAGCCGTTGACAGCCTCGTTGTGCGCGAGGGCCCCGATGCCGAAGGGGGCGACCTCGCGCACCGCCGACTGGATCCGGTCGAGCGCGGACCGCAGGCTCGCCGCGTCATGGCCGAGGAACCAGGCCAGGGACAGGTGACCGGTCCCGTGCGGGCGCAGCGACGGCACCCGGCTGACGTCGATGTCCGGACTGGCCGGGCGCGGCCCCTCGCCACGGACGACGAGGTCGGTGACCGCGAACCCCGTCAGCTGGGCGATCTTCTGCTCCAGCGTCAGCCGGGACACCAGGTCGGGGACCCTGCCGGGACTCAGCGTGCTGCGGGTCACCTCGGGGTTCCTTCTTCACTGGTCGGGTAGCGCAGGCCGATCTGGGCCCGGGCGGCGTCGAGGGTGCGCATGACCGACACGGTTTCCGCGAGCGGCATGACGTCGCTTTCCAGCTCCCCGGCACGCAGCCGGTCGTGCACGTGACGGGCCTGGTGGTGCAGGCCGCCACCGGCCCTGTCCCCACCGGCCCCGTCACCGGGGCCCGTGCCACCGGGGCCCGTTCCGGCGAGGGCGGCGGGGTCGAGGGCGGCGGGCAGGCTCAGATGCTCGGTGCCGAACGGGCCGCGTACGACCAGGTCGTCCGGGCAGTGCATCATCGCGGGCAGCTCGATGCTGCCGGCTGTGCCGGTGATGCGGCCGGTGCAGGCGAGACCGGCCCGCAGAGACGCCTTGGCGAGGGCCACCGCGCCCGTGTCGTAGCCCGTCATGACGGCGGTGTGCTCGTCCACGCCGGTCTCGCCGAGCTGGGCGAAGGCGGCGACCCGGTCCGGTTCGCCGAGCAGCATGCTCGCCAGCGACAGGGGGTAGACGCCCAGGTCGAGAAGGGCGCCGCCGCCCTGGGTGGGGTCGAACAGCCGGTGGGACGGGTCCATCGGGAGCCGGAAGCCGAAGTCGCCGTCGACGGCGAGGACGGTGCCGATCGCGCCGTCCGCGACCAGCTCCCGGATCCGCACGTAGGCGGGCAGGAAGCGGCTCCACATCGCCTCCATCAGGAACTGCCCGTGGGCGCGCGCGGTGGCCACCATGTCGGCGGCCTGGTCCGCGTCTAGGGCGAACGGCTTCTCGCACAGCACGCCCCGCCCGGCGCTCAGGAACAGCAGGGTGTGCCGGTGGTGGTGCGAGTGCGGGGACGCCACGTAGACGACGTCGACGCCGTCGTCGGCGGCGAGCTCCTCGTACGACCCGTACCTGCGCCGGCGTGGCACCCCGAACTTCTCGCCGAACCTGTCGGCCGTCTGCTGCTGACGGGAGCCGACGGCCACCAGCTCCGCCTCGGGCAGGCGGCCGAGCGCCTCCGCGAACCCGTTCGCGATGGAGCCGGTGCCTGCGATCGCCCAGCGGAACGACATGACACGTCCTCGATTCAGGTGGGTCCGCCGGCGCGGGCGACCTTGCCGAGCCAGTGGGCGGAGGGTTTGACGGTGCGGGTGAAGGTGGTGCGGTCGACGGCGACGAGCCCGAAGGTCATCTCGTAACCGGAGGTCCACTCGAAGTTGTCGAGCAGCGTCCAGTGCAGGTAGCCGCGGACGTCGACGCCGTCGGCGATGGTGCCGGCCAGCCCTTCGAGGGCGGCGGTGGTGTAGGCGATCCGGGCGTCGTCGTCGTCGGTGGCCATGCCGTTCTCGGTGACCAGCACCGGCACGCCGGCGTGCTCGGCGGCGAGGCGGACGGTGTGGCCCAGGGCCTGGGGGTAGATCTCCCAGCCGGTCTGCGTGGTGGGGGCTCCGGTGGGAACGGGCAGGACGCCGTCGGGGCCGATGCGTTCCCGGGTGTAGGTCTGCACGCCGACGAAGTCGTCGTCGCGGGAGACGTCGAGCCAGTCGAGGAGGGCCGCCTGGCGTACCGCCTGCCAGCGTTGTTCGCCGCCGTCGGCGGGCTGGAGGTCGATGAGGGCCAGCGTCCAGCCGACGGCGGGGTTCCCGGGACCGGACTTGATGGCCTCCACGGCCTTGCGATGCGCGTTCGCCATCACCTCGACGCTGGGGGCGGCCCACGCCGCGCCTGACCGTGCCTCGCCTGACTGCGCCTCGCCGGGATCCTGGCGCTCGTTGCCGGTCGACAGGCCGAGGGTCTCGTCGCGGGACGCGGCCGGGATGACACCGAGATGCACCATCAGGGAGATGACGTTCGGCTCGTTGAACGTGCACACCCAGGGCACGAGGTCACCGATGTGCTCGGTAACCCGGCCCGCGTACCGGGCGAACCGGTCCGCCGCCGCCGGGTTGCCCCACCCTCCCGCGTCGGCGAACCACCGCGGTGTCGAGAAGTGGCTGTAGGTCACGACCGGGGTGACTCCGTGCTCGAGACAGGTGCCGACCATTCGGCGGTAGTGGTCGAGAGCGGCCCGGGAGAAATAGCCCTCCTCCGGCTCGATTCTCGACCACTCGACCCCGAACCGGTAGGCGTTCAGGCCGAGACCGGCCAGGGTCGCGATGTCCTCCGGGTACCGGTGGTAGTGGTCGCAGGCATCGCCTGACGGCTCGGCGAACGTCGAGTTCTTCGCCCATTCGCTGCGCCACATGTCGGAGTTGACGTTGCCGCCCTCCACCTGGTGCGCCGCGGTCGACGCACCCCAGAGGAAGTCCTCGGGGAATGTGCTCATGATCGTTGGATCTCCTGAGCCGGATGCTTTCGTGGGACGGGGACGGCTGTCAGCCGGCGGCGGGGAAGAAGTTCTTCCGCGCGGGGTCGAACGTGTAGAGACGGGGCGGGATCGCGCCGTGCGGGGTCTCGCGGCTGTAAGTGGCCTTGTCCCGGTAGCTGGGGACCTGGAAGGAACCGAGCGAGAAGGCGGCCTGCTGGAACGACTGGTAGGTGAGGTCCTCACCGGCCTTCTCGGTGATCGCCTGGAACAGGGCCAGGTAACGGCAGGCGACGCCCTCGGACGTTCCGGGTCCGGGCTCACCTGAGGGCACGGTCGCCGGGTCGACCAGCTTGCCGGTGAGCGCCGGCATCGCGGCCTCGATGGTGGCGACGCACGCGGCGTTGGCCGGCTCGGAGTAGTCGTTGACCAGCCCGAGGGCCGCGGCACCGGTCACGACGGCCGGGTCGTGGTCGCCCGGGCTCAACAGGTAGGCCTGGGCCTGACTGGTGCTGGCGAACAGCAGCCTGGGGCGGTAGTCGGTCTTCCCGAGCTCGGCGGGGAACTGGGTCTGGGAGCCGCCGACCAGGAGCACGGTGTCGACCCCCGCGGCCCGGAACTTCTGGATGAAGACGCCGAACTGCTGGGAGACCGCGGCCGCGTCACTGATGTCGGCGTCGAGGATGCCGGTCTCGGTCACCGGGACCTGGAGACGCCGCAGGGCCGGCAGGACGACCTTGTCCACCGCGGCCTGGTCGTCCCGGTAGGCGACGACCGCGACCTTCTTGCCCGCCAGGGCGTTGTCGGCGGCGAACAACCCGATGCCGTCGGCCAGCTCGTCCCCGCCGCGCAGGTCCGAGACCCACGGCGCCTGCGCCTTGGCATAACGCTCCGCGGAGAGGTCACCGCCGACGAGCGCCGTCCGGTGGGTCTGGACGTAGCACATCGAGTCCTCGGCGTTGAGGCTCCCGAGCACCGCGAAGACCTTCTCGTCCTGGGTCAGCTTGACGCAGGTCTCCTGGGCGCCGGCGGGGGAGATGACGTCGACCGCTCCGTACACGGGGATGAGCTTCCGGCCGTGGATGCCGCCCGCGGCGTTGACCTTGTCGACCAGAGCCTTGAAGGTGGCCTGGTAATCGCCGTGGTCGATGTTGATGTACTGCTTGACGACCTCGAGGTCGGGGTAGACGAAGCCGATCTTGATGCTGTCGGCGGTGACGCCGGGCGCGGTCGCCGGCGCCGGGGGCGCCGGGAACGCCTCCGAGGTGGGGCCGCTGGCCGGCGGGTCGTCCGACTCGACGCTGCAACCGGCTAAGGCGAGCGCGACTCCCGTGGCGATCATCATGAGCGGACGGCGCCAGCGTTGGTGCGATGTCATGTCGGGTACTCCGGGTTCCTGGAAATGCGGAAGTGGAAATGCGGAAAACGGAAACAAGGATCCGGCGAGACTGTGAACCGGATGTGTTACGAGGGAACGGCCGCGTCGGTCGGCGTGTGGTGTTCCTCAGGTGTCGCCGGGGCCTTTCCGCTGCGTTCGATGGCGCGTTCGTCGGTGCCGAGATAGCTGGCGATGACCTTGGGGTCGTTGCGGACGGCGTCCGGTGTTCCGCCGGCGATGATCCGGCCGGTCTCGAGGCAGTAGACGCGGTTGCTGATGCTCATGATCAGCGGCATGTCGTGTTCGATGACGAGCATGGCGGCGCCGAGCTCGCGGCGGATCTCCTGGATGAGTGGGCCGAACGCCTCGGTCTCGCGTTGGGCGACGCCGGCGGTGGGTTCGTCGAGGCAGAGGACCTGGGCGTCGAGGGCGAGCAGGCCGGCGAGCTCGACGATGCGGCGGGTGCCGGTGGACAGGTCGGCGATGAACGCGTCGGCATAGCGGCCGAGACCGAGGAAGTCGATGAGGTCGTCGGCGTTCGAACGTTTCGCGCGTTCGGCGCGGAAGGTGTGCGGCAGGTGCAGGGCGGTGGAGGGCAGTCCGGTGCGCCCGCGGGCCTCCAGCGCGATCTGGACCGTCTCGCGGACGGTCAGCTCGGGGAACAGGGCGGCGGCCTGGAAGGTGCGGCCGAGACCGCCGCGGGCCCGGGCCGCCGGGCTGGCGGCGGAGACGTCCCGGCCGAGCAGGGTGACGGCGCCGGCGGCGGGGACGAAACCGCCGATGGCGTTCATCAGGGTGGACTTGCCGGCGCCGTTGGTGCCGATGAGACCGACGATCTCGCCGGGCATCACGGTGAGGGAGACGCCGTCGACGGCGGCCCGGCCCCCGAACCGCACCCGGATGTCGCTGGTTTCGAGGACGGGGGTGTTCTCCGGGAGCGGCGGTCGGGTGGTGCGGGTGAGCGCCGGGGGCACGGCCGAGACGCTCTTCACCGGTGGGGTGGTGCCGAGCCTGCTGTCCGCCCAGGCGAGGAGGGCGTCGCGGGCGCTGTAGCCGATCTGGACCAGGCCGCCGGGGAAGTAGAGCAGCAGGACCAGCAGGCCCAGGCTGGACGTCAGCAGCGGGACGATGTCGTTGTCGGGGAAGAACGACGGTAGGCCGATGACCCACAGCGAGCCGAGCAGCGGGCCGGTGACCGAGCCGAGACCGCCGATCACCACGATGGAGACCAGGAGCAGCGAGTCGGGGCTGAGGAAGTACCTGTCGGCGTAGGGGACGTTCTGGACGGCGCCGGCGAGCAGGCTGCCGCCGAGGCCGGCGATCCCCCCGGCGAGCGCGAACGCGCGCAGCTTCACCCGGGTGGGGGCGACGGTGTAGGCGGCCGCGGTGGCGGGATTGTCGCGGACGCCGATGGTGGTCCGCCCGACCCCGGACCTACGCAGCCGGGCCACCACGAGCAGGACCAGGACCAGGACGATCAGGACCAGGTAGTAGTAGGCCTGCTGGGTGGTGACGTCGATCCCGAACACGGTGTCGCGGGGGAACGAGGCGGTGTTGGCGTCCTCGTCGTGGAACACGTCGCGGCGGTAGAGGTACTGCTCGGCCGCGATCCCGAACGCGAAGGTGCTGACGGCCAGCAGCAGCCCGCGCACGCGCAGTGCGCCCGCTCCGACCACGGCGGCCAGGGCCGCGGTGAACACCGTGGCGATCGCGACGGCCGCCGGGAAGGGCAGGGCGTTCAGCGCCACGACGGAGCCGCCGACCTCGATGCGCAGGCCGCGGTTGAGCGCGGCGGCGAGCAGCGCCCCCAGTCCCGCGAACGCCATCTGGCCGAGGGAGAGCTGCCCGGCCCAGCCGGTCAGGATCGTGATCGAGGCGGCGCAGATCGCGTAGCCGAGGATCACGGTGTAGAGCAGGTGCCGGGAGGGCTGGGCGACGAGCAGGGGCAGGACGACGGCGACCAGGCCGAGCAGGACCAGCGGGGCGCGTTCGAGCTGGCGGACCCACCAGAGCCCGCGCAGCCGGTCGGGCACGGGCTTGATCTTCGGGGTGAAGGAGAACGACGAGGTCTCCGTGTCCCGGCCGCGGCTGACGAAGAACACCGCGACCAGCACCACGACGAAGATCGTCAGGTCGGTGAGGCCGGGCTGGTCGAGCCAGTTGAACTGGATGAACGACTGGCCCAGGCCCAGGGCGACCCCGGCGACCAGCGCGACGCGGAACGACGTCATCCGGGCGATCACCGCGGCGGCCAGGGCCCGGAGCAGGGTGGTGGGGCCGAGGGTGGTGATCTGGGTCAGGGACTGGTTCTGCGCGGAGACCAGGATCAGGCACAGCGTCCCGATCAGCCCCGCCACCGCCCAGACCGCCGTCGACACGGTCTTGGGGCTGATGCCCTGCAGGCGGGCGAGCTCGGGGTTGTCCGCGGCGGCCTTGACCGTCCGGCCGAGCACGGTCCGGCCCAGGAACAGGCTGAGCCCGAGGGCGACGAGAGGCACCGTGACCAGGACGCTCAGCTGCGCCCCGGTGATCGTGAGGTCACTGACCGGCGACCAGCTCCCCGACCAGGGCACCGGGTAGGACTCCCTCGGATAGTCGTCGAGGTCGGGCAGGGAGGTGACGATGGTCAGCGCGAGCTGGGCGACGCCGATGGTCGCCACGAGCAGGATCACCCGTGGCGCGGCGAACAACCGGCGGATCACCGTGAGGTCTACCAGGGCGCCGAACAGCACACCGACTCCCAGCGCGATGGCCAGCGAGATCCAGTAGGGCACGTTGTAACGGACGGTGAGCAGCGCGAAGAGAACCGAGCCGACCAGGCCCATGTTCGCCACCGCGAAGTTGATGACGCGGGTGGAACGGTGCACGAGGACGATGCCGACCGCGAGCAGGCCGATGACCAGGCCGGTGACCGCGCCGTCGAAGAGCAGCTGGGTGGTGGGCATTTCCATGGCGGGTCAGCCGCCTTCCCGGCCGAGGAACACCGCGCGCGCCAGGTCGTCGCGTTCGGCGAGTTCGCGGGCCGGCCCGGTGAAACGGACCTGGCCCTTCTCCAGGAACACGGCCCGGTCGGCGATCGCGAGGGCGATGTTCAGGGACTGTTCGACGACGATGATCGTCAGACCGTCCTGTTTGAGGCGTTCGAGGATCACCAGGAGGTCCTGCACCACCACCGGGGCCAGACCGAGGGAGAGCTCGTCGATGAGGAGCACCTCGGGGTCGTGCAGCAGCACCATCGCGAGCGCCAGCATCTGCTGCTGCCCACCGGACAGCGACCCCGCCCGCTGGCCCTGCCGGCCCGCCAGGTCCGGGAACAGGTCCAGCACGTAGGCGAAGCGCCGGTCACGGCCGGCGGCGTCGTGGCGCATCCGGAACGCGGCCATCTCCAGGTTCTCGCGCACCGTCATAGCGGGGAAGACGCCCTTGCCGCCGGGAAGCAGGTGCACCCCGTACTTCCCGCGCTGTTCCGGGGAGACGTAGGTGATGGTCCGCCCGCCGAGGCGGACCACCCCGCGCGACGGGGTGCCCAGGCCGCAGATGACCTTCAGGATGGTGGACTTGCCGGCACCGTTGGTGCCCAGCAGCGCCAGGGTCTCGCCCTTCTTCACGTCGAAGGCGACGTCGAACAGGACCTGCACCGGCCCGTAGGAGAAGTCGATGTTGTTGACCTGGAGCGCGGGGATGTCGTCCGGGTTCTCGCGCTGCCGGTCGCGTTCGGCGAGCTCCTCGCGCAGGTCCGCCACCACCAGCGACAGGTCGTTCTTCACGAACGACGCGCTCCGGATCATCATGAGGCCGCCGACCGCGGTCGCGGGGACGCCGATCACCAGCACGGCGACCCGTGGGTCGTAGGCGTTGCTGATCAGCCCGGAGAGGATGGCGCCGCCGGTCGCGCCGATGAAGAACATGTAGACCGCCGCCAGCGCCAGGCCCAGCCCGCGCAGCCGGTAGGGGGTCACCGACTGCATCACCGGGCCCACCATCGAGAACGCCACCGAGGAGAACACCGCCCCCGGGATGCTGGCCAGCATGAAACCGATCCAGTTCGGCATGAACCACTGGACCGGCAGCAGCACCGCGCCCGGCAGGATGCACAGCCCCAGCAGCGCCACCGCCCGGGCCGGGTCCCGGTGGTAGAGCCGGTCGTAGCGTGGCCCGACGATCGGCAGGGCGACGAGCAGCGCGGCGCCGCCGAGGGAACCCATCAGGCCCCGCTGGAACGTCGACATCCCGTAGTGGTCCTCGGCCCACAGGTTCGCCAGGATGCTCGTGGTGAACAGGCTGAAGCCCAGCGCGGAGAACGCGACGATCGCGGTCTTGACGGTCCGGATGCGCAGCAGCCGGGCGAACGCCGCCTCCACCGAGATCGGCATCGGCTCGGCGTCCTCGACCACCTCGCCCAGCACCGATTTCATCTCGTGCTGGCCGCGCGGCGGTTCCGGCAGGCGGAAGGCGAAGACCGCCACCGCCAGGGCCGGCAGGCCGAGGATCAGGAACGGCCAACGCCAGCCGTCAGCCCCGCCCGCCAGCGTGGCGATACCCGCGACCACCAGGGGGCTGAGCGCGCCCGCGGTCCGCGCCGCACCGAAGTTCGCCGCGGAGATCCGCCCGCGCACACCGATCGGATAGGTGTCGGCGAGCAACGAGCCGTGTACCGAGTTGTTGCTCGACTTCGCCACCCCGACACCGAAGCGGGCCAGGAAGAACAGGAACGCGTTCGCCGCCAGTCCGCTTGCCAGCACCATCACCGAGAAGACGACGCCCGCCCAGCCGATGACCCGGGAGCGCCGGCATTTGTCCGCCAGCCAGCCCATCGGCAGCGCGCCGAGCACGAGGAACGCCCCGGCGGCCGCGGAGATGAACACGATCGCGCCGTCGCTCAGCCCGAACGCGTCCCGGATGTCCGGCGCCAACGTCGTCAGCGCCGCCGACTCCAGCTCGTCCAGCGCCGACAGCGTCATCAACGTCAGGAACGTCACCGAACCACCGGCGGCCAGCCCCTGCCGCAATGACAGCCGCTCACCGCCCACACCCGGCAGCAGCTCGTCCGCGAACAACACCTCACGCTGCGAGTCCGCCTGCCGCGCCCGTCGCTCCGCTTCCGCCTCGATCAGCCCCGCGGCCAGCCCTGCCGCCACCCCCGCCGGCGCCGACTCCGTTGCCGGATCGGTGGGCGTGCTCACGACGACCACCGGTCAGTCAACGGTGAACAGGTAATGCATGTGAGCATGGAAATCTCCGTAAGAATCCGCTGACCTCGGTCAGCGACTGGCGCCCGGCGAGAAGCCGGCCCGGAAAGGTGGCGGTCGGGTTTCCTGGCAGGTGCGGCCGGTGGTTCAAGGGCGTGTGTCGCTGACGGTGACGTCCGAGAGGAAGGAACGGCGGCCGTCCAGCTCGGCGACTTTTCCGACGACGTCGAAACTGCCGTGCAGGCGGATGTCGTCGGAGGAGCTGCCGGCGAGAACCTGGACGGGGCCGGGCTCGAGAACGAACCCGCCGTCGAGGGCGACGTAGCCGAGCTGGCTCATGGGCACGGTGAACGCCACGGTCGCCGCCGCGCCGGTGTCCAGGCTGATCCGGGTGAAGCCGACGAGCTCCCGGGCCGGTCGGGTGACCCCGGTGGCCTGGTCGGAGAAGTAGAGCTGCACGATCTCGTCGCCGGCCCGCGGGCCGGTGTTGCGGACGGTCAGCCGCACGGTGACCGCGCCCTCGCTGTCGACCTCGGGCGAGCTGACCGCGAGGTCGGTGTAGTCGAAGGTCGTGTAGCTCAGCCCGTGGCCGAACGGGAACAGCGGGCCGGACGGCAGGTCGAGGTAGCCCTGGTGCATGTCCTGGTCGGTGCGCCGGTAGCCGGTGCCGGTCGGCTGGCCGGAGTAGACGGGCACCTGCCCGGAGTGCCGCGGGATGGAGATCGGGAGCTTGCCGGCCGGGTTGACGTCGCCGAACAGCACGTCGGCCATGGCGGTGGCGGCGTGCTGGCCGCCGTAGTAGCCGTAGAGCAGTGCCGGGAGCAGGCCGACGATCGGGGTCAGGGCCATCGGCCGGCCGGTGTACACGATCCCCACGCACGGGGTTCCGGTGCCTGTGACGGCCTCGACGAGCGCGACCTGGTTCGCCGGCAGGTCGATGTTCGCGGTGTCGCAGCCCTCGCCCTCGGTGATCCGGGGGGTGAACCAGCCGGCCCGCCCGCCGAGGGCGAGGATCACCACGTCGGCGTCCGCGGCGGCGGCGACCGCGGCCGGGATGTCGGTCGGCTCCTCGTCGAGGACCCCGCAGCCGGTGGCCACGGTCACCCGCGCGCCGGGGACGGCCCGCCGGACGGCGTCGGCGAGGGACAGCGCGCCGTAGGCGTCGCGGATGTAGTCGTCGATCGGTGTCCCGATGGGGCCGGCGAGTTCCTGGCGCATCAGCGCGGCCGCCTCGGGGGTGATGTCACCGGCCATGTTCTCGGTGCCGGGTATGTGGGCCCGCTCGCCGGTGAACCGGGCACGGAGCATCTCCAGCGCGGCGGGGTAGGTGTACGGCGGGAACGCGAAGGAGATCCCGTCGGCGTGCGGGCCGACGACCGCGATCCGGCGCAGGTCCCGGGACAGCGGCAGGGTGCCGTCGTTCGCCAGCAGGGTCACCGACTGCTGGGCGAGCCGGTAGGAGAGGTCGACACCCTGGCGGGCGACCTCGTTGACGATGACGGGGTCCTCGTCGGCGTAGGGCCGGTCGAACAGGCCGAGCGCGAACTTGTCCCGCAGGACCCGCCACACGGCCTGGTCCAGCTGCTCGACGGGCACCGTGCCGGCGTGGACGGCCCGCGCGAGCGTGGGGCCGTAGCCGTCGGGGACGGGAAGCTCGACGTCGAGGCCCGCGGCGAGGGCGAGCCGGCCGGCCTCCTCGGCGTCCCGCGCGACACCGAGCCGCTTGTACAGGTGGCGGATGGTCTCGTAGTCGGAGACGACGGTGCCGGCGAAGCCGAGGCGGTCCCGCAGCAGGCCGGTGAGGATCTCGCGGTTGGCGCCGACCGGGACGCCGTCGACGGTGCTGTAGGAGTTCATCACCGCCGCGAGACCGGCCAGCCTGATGGCGGCCTCGAACGGGCGGGCGTACACCTCGTACAGCTCCCGCGCCCCGATGGCGGTGCGGGCCATGTTCTGCCCGGCCTCGGTGAGGGCGTAGCCGAGGAAGTGCTTCCCGGTCGCGATCACACCCTCGCGCGGGTCGCCGCCCTGGATGCCGCGGACGAACGCGACGCTCATCGCGGACACCAGGTACGGGTCCTCGCCGTAGGTCTCGTGCACCCGGCCCCAGCGGGCGTCGCGGGCCACGTCCATCACCGGGGACAGGACGAACGGGTGACCGATGGCCCGGGCCTGCCGGCGCAGGACGTCCGCCATCTCCGCCACCCCGGCGGGGTTCCACGTGGCGGCGAGCCCGATCGCGGTCGGGAACGTGGTCAGACCAGGGGACACCACACCGTTGAGCGCCTCCACGTGGAAGAGCGCGGGAATGCCGAGGCGGGTCTGGGTGACGAGGAATCGCTGGATCTCGTTGACACCCTTGGCCAGGTTCGCGGGCGTGCGGTGGCTGAGCATCCCGAGCGGCGCGATGTGGCCGATCCCGGTGCCCAGAAGACGCTCGGCCTGCGCCTGGACCAGGCCGTCCACGCCGAGAAGCCCGATCGGCATCAGCCCGGTGACCTGCTGCGCCTTCTCCTCCACCGTCATGGTCCGCAGAAGCGCGTCCGCCCGGGCCTCAGGCGTCAATGGGGCGTCGTACGTCATCGTCGATTCCTTACTGATGTGATCAGCACTGATGCGTCAGCCGGTCATTCGGCGGAGGGGCCCGAGGGTTCGGCTTCGATGCGCACGGTGGACGGCTCGCAGCCCTCCGCCGTGGCGGTGACGGTGATCGAGCCGGGTGCCGTCGGGCGGATGACGGCGAGCGCCCGGCCGTCGAAGGTCGTGCGGACCGTGTCGAAGAAGTTCTCGGTCGTCCTGGGGTCCGCGCTGCCGAAGCCCTGGAGCACGGCGGGTCCCGTCACTTCGACGGCCACCTTGCGGTCGGCGGTGTTGTAGAGGTTGCCGGCCCCGTCGACGAGCGTGAGGGCGACGTAGGCGAGGTCGGTGTCGTCGGCGGTGATGCGGGTGCGGTCGGTCGCGGCGTCGAGGTGGACCTCGCCGGTCGCGGACCGCAGCGAGGTGCGGCCGGTCTCGCGGCCGCCGGTGTAGGCGACGGCCACGATC
The DNA here is from genome assembly GCF_023242985.1 of Frankia sp. Mgl5. Lineage (NCBI taxonomy): Bacteria > Bacillati > Actinomycetota > Actinomycetes > Frankiales > Frankiaceae > Frankia > Frankia sp. Mgl5. The sequence continues at coordinate 47,280 of NZ_JALKFY010000680.1, forward strand.
TCGCCGGGCTCGTAGACGGTCTCGAACTCCGCCCTGAACCGGTTCTTCTCACCCGCCGGGGCCGTTCCGACCCGCCGGCCGTTGATCAGGAGCTCGATCTCGTCCGCCGCGGAGTACACCTCGAGCCGCACGGGCCTGCCCTCGTGACCGTTCCAGCTCCAGCTGGAGACCGAGTCGCTCCACGACCACCACATCGCCAGCCTGACCGCCCGCCCGAAATGCTCGGGACGGTGGACGGCGATGTAGGGCTCGCCGCGCAGGCCGAACACGATCTCGCGGTAGTAGGAGGCGGGACGGCGGTGGCCGGTGATGTCGATGTCACCGCACCACGCCGTCAGCCACGGGTAGCCGCCCTGGTGGTTCAGTGCGGAGTTCGTGGTCTCGCTGTCGCCTTCGTACTCGATCCGGCCGGTCCCCGGCTCGCCGAGGTAGTCCCAGCCGGTCCAGGTGAAGTCACCGATGACGTGGCTGTGGTCCTGGACGAGCCGCCAGTTCGTGTCGATGTCGGCGGGATAGGTCTCGGTTCCGACGATCACCCGGTTGGGGAACTGCGCCCCGTCCTGCTCGTACCGTGATTCCAGGTAGTTGTAGCCGGCGACATCGAGGCAGGCCATCGACTCGGCGGTCTTGGAACCGACAATGTCGGAGCTCATGAGGATCGGCATGAACTCGCGGAACCGCGTCATGAACCCGTTGACGTCAAGGCTCTCGCCCTCGCCGTCCTCTTCCTTCTTGCGGGATTCGCCGACCTTCCGGGATTCGCCGGCGAAGGAGGCGAGCAGGTCGGGGCCGCCGGCGAGGAGTCCGTTGACGCCGTTCGTGACGAACCTGGTGCTGTCGATCGAGCGGATCTTCTCGGCGAGCCGGCGGCTGATCGCCGCGCCGGCGGCGGTGCCCGTCTCCGGGATCTCGTTCCCGATCGAGTAGAGGATGACGCTGGGATGGTTGAAGTCCTTGTCGACCATCGCCCGCACGTCGGACTCCCACCAGGTGGCGAAGTCGAGGGCGTAGTCCTGGCTCACCTTGGAGCGGGTCCACGCGTCGAACAGCTCGTCGATCACGAGGACGCCGAGCCGGTCGCAGGCGTCGAGCAGCGCCTTGCTCATCGGATGGTGCGAGCTGCGGATGGCGTTGAAGCCGGCCCGCTTGAGGATCTCGACCCGGCGCTGTTCGGCGCGGTCGATGGTCGCGGCGCCGATCACCCCGTTGTCGTGGTGGACGCAGGCGCCGCGCAGGTTCACCGTCTCGCCGTTGATGCGCAGGCCCCGCAGTGGATCAACGGTGAGCGTACGGATGCCGAAGCGCGTGGTCTCCTGGTCCAGGAGCTCGCCGTCCGCCGTGACGGTGATCCGGCAGAGGTAGAGGTAGGGCGTGTCCACCCCCCACAGTTCCGGGTGCGGCACGGACAGCCGCTGGCGCAGGGTGAGTCGGTCGCCGATGAACGCGGTGACCGGAGCGGCGTCCCGGGCGACGACGATGCCGTCGGCGTCCACGATCTCGGTGAGCACATCGAGGGTCCGGGTTACCGGCGATTCGTTCTGGATCTCGGTCGCCACCGCGACCACCGCGAGGTCGTCGTCCACGGCCGGAGTCGTGATCCTCACCCCGTCCAGTGCGAGGTGCACCAGATCGCCGACGATCAGCTTCGTGTTGCGGTAGACCCCGCCACCCGAGTACCAGCGGGTGTCGTTGCCGCTGTGCGCCTCCACGACGATCTCGTTGGCGCTGCCGTACTTCAGCAGGTGATCGGTGCGGACGTAGAAGTTGGAGTAGCCGTAGGCGCACTGCGCCGCGAAATCACCGTTGATGAAAACCCGGGCGTTCCGGTAGACACCCTCGAACTCGAGCGTGACTCGCCGGTTCCGGTACTCCTCCGGCGCGAAGAAGGTCTTCCGGTACTGGTATGCCCCGCTCGGGTAGTAGCCGCGCTGACCCGCTTCGGTATCGGCCCCGTCGCGTTCGAGTCCCACCATCGCGTCGTGGGGCAGCCGGACGTCCTGCCAGGGGGCGTCGGCCCGGCCGAGGATCTCCAGGAACGCGTCGGTCTTCCGGCGGAAGGACCAGCCGTCATTGAAGGATGAACGGATCAACCGAGCTCTCCCTGGCAACGCAGTCTTTGTTCGTCGTGGATTCGGGCGGATGGCACCTGCGCGCGAAAGGTGACCCGAGGTCGCGAAGGCGGGTGCCCCAGGCCACTAGCACGTACTAGCATCGTGGGTAGACAAGCTAACATCGTGCTGTTAGCGCGCGCAAGTGGGCCCGAGTGAGGGGGGCGGTGGCCGTGTCAGAGGCGACGGCGAAGCGAAGGGTCACCGCCACGGATGTTGCCGCGGTCGCAGGGGTTTCCCGGGCGACGGTGGGCTTCGTCCTCAACCGGACCCGCGGGCAGACGATCTCGGAGGGCACCCGGGAGCGGGTGCTCGAAGCGGCCCTGCGCCTCGGCTACCGGCCGAACAGCGCCGCCCAGGCCCTCGCCAGCGGACGCAGCAGGATCGTCCTGTTCGTCCTGCCGGACTGGCCCGTCGAGTACAGCTTCCGGATCTACCTCGACGAGGCGTCCCGCGTCCTGGACGAAGCCGGCTACTCGCTCGTCACCTACACCCGCCGGCCTCACGGCGAGACCCGCCCCCTCTGGGAGCTCCTGACCCCGGACAGCGTCTTCGGGTTCACCTCCTTCAGCCCGGACGAGATCGCCTCGATGCGCGGCTGCGGGATCCGCCGGATCTTCCCGGACCCCGCCCGACAGGAACCCCTCGACCTCTCCCTGGCCGTCAACGCGGGACCCCGGCTCCAGGTCGAGCACCTGCACGAACACGGCCGCCGCAAGCTCGCCTACGCCGCCTTCGCCGACCCCCTCCCGTCCTCCCTCGTCCAGGCCCGCCACGACGCGGCCCGGGAACGAGCCCGCGCCCTCGGCCTGCCACCCGTCGACATCGAGCACATCGACTACCGCGACGGATCCGCCGACGACGCGGTCCGTGCCTGGACCAGCGCCGGAGTGACCGGGGTCGTCGCCTTCAACGACGACGTCGCCGCCGCCACCGTCAGCGCCGCGATCCGCCTCGGGATCCGGATACCAGACGACCTCGCCGTCATCGGCCACGACGACAGCCCCATCGCGACGATGTTCGTTCCCGCGCTGTCCACCGTCCGATTCGACACCGCCACCCTCGGCCGCGGATTCGCCGAATACGCCATCTGTCAGACCGAGGGCCGGCCCCTGCCGGACTGGCGGCCCCCGGTGAGCGTCACCCTCGTCCGCCGCGAATCAACCTAGTTCCGGGCGAGGGCGACATCTGTTCGCCGGCGCGCGTTTCGGCGCTGGCCGCGGCCAGTGGGTGCCGTGGCCGTGCGGGCCGTGGTCAGTGGGTGCCGTGGCCGTGCTGGCCGAGGTCCCGCAGCGTGCGGAACGCCGGGACGAGGGCCTCATGGAGCGACTCGAAGACCGGGAGCAGCGCGCGGTAGGTGGCCGCGGACGCCGGCTCGGGGTGGTGGCTCTCACCGGCCCGCACGAGGTCGGCCGCGACGTCGAGGTTCTCGACCATGCCGAGGGCGGCCATCCCCAGCAGTGCCGCGCCGAAGCTCGTCCCCTCACGGGTCGAGGGGAAGTCGACGTCCATGCCGAGGGCGTCGGTGAGGATCTGTCGCCACAGCGCGCTGCGGGCGAAACCGCCGGTGGCCCGCGTCTCGCGCACCGCGATCCCGGCGGCCCGGATGGACTTGGCGACCAGTGCGAGCTGCAGACAGACCCCTTCGAGTGCCGCCCGGACGAGGTGCTCGCGGCGGTGCCCCCGGGTCAGCCCGACGTAGGCCCCGCGGGAGAGCGAGTCCCAGTGCGGCGCCCGCTCCCCGGTCAGGTAGGGCAGCATCAGCAGCCCGTCGGAGCCCGCCGGGGCCCGGGCGGCGATGTCCAGCACGGCCGCCTCGTCTTCCAGGTCGGGCGCCAGTGCGTCCCGTGCCCACCGCAGCACCAGCCCGCCGTTGTTGACGGCCCCGCCGACCACCCAGCGCTCCGGCGCGAGGGCGTAGCAGAAGAGGTGCCCGGACGGGTCGATGGTCGGCCGGTCGACCATCACCCGGATCGCGGCGCTCGTCCCGATCGAGCAGGACGCGACCCCGCCGTGCACCGCCCCCACCCCGAGCGACGCCAGCGCCCCGTCGCTCGCGCCGACGACCACCGGCGTCGCGGCCGGCAGCCCGAGCGCCTCGGCCGCGGCCGGAGTGAGGCGGGGGAGGACCTCGGTCGTCGCGGCGAGGCGGGACAGCCGGGCCGGGTCGATGCCGGCGACGTCCAGTGCCTCGCCGTCCCAGTCGAGGGCGGCCAGGTCGAGCAGCCCGGTGGCGGATGCCACCGAGTGGTCGACGAGCCACTCGCCGCACAGGTCGGCGAGGATGTACTCCTTGATCCCCACCCAGCGGCGCACCGCCGCGAAGGTCTCCGGGTCCTGCTCGCGGAACCACACGAGCTTGGCCAGCGGGGACATCGGGTGCGTCGGCGTGCCGGTCCGGCGGTGCAGCTCCAGGCCGTGGGTGGCGCGCAGCCGTTCGGCCTGTGCCGCCGCCCGGGCATCCGCCCAGGTGAGTGACGGGGTCAGTGGCCGGCCGGCGTCGCCGATGCCGATGAGCGTGTGCATCGCGGCGGAGAAGGAGAGGCCGCTGACCCGGTGACCGGCGTTCCCGGCCTGCCGCGCCGCCCCTCTGATCGCCTCGGTCACCGCCCCCCTGATGACGTCGGGGTCCTGCACGGCCTCGCCGGGGTGAGGCTCGAGCAGGGGATAGCCGACCCTCGCACTGGCGTGCTCGCGACCGTCCGGGTCGAAGGCCACGACCTTCGTGGCGGTCGTGCCGACGTCGACGCCGAGGATCACGTCAACCCCGGTGCCGGATGCGACTGCTGTGGAAGGCCGTCTCATGTTCTCCCTGTACCAGGGTAGAAGATCCGGGCGCGGACGGGTTGCTCCTCATGATGGACGGCGGGAGGGTCCCTGGCGGTGTCGCGCCGCCTCCTGGATTCGGACAGCTTGCGCGCGCTAAGGCACCAATATAGCGTGGCCTCCGTAAACTAGCGCGAGCTAGTATCGACGGGTCGCGCGCCTGGGGCCCGCGATTGGGTTTGCATGGGCGGAAAGGCTGAGCATGATTGACCGAGAGGCTGTCGTCCGCCGTCACAACGTCGAACTGGTGCGGGCGGACGCGGCGGCGGCGATCACGGTCGGCAACGGCGATTTCGCCTTCACCGCCGACATCACCGGCATGCAGACCTTCCCGGCCTTTCACGACCAGGCCGCCGCCCACCCGGAGAAACGTCTGGCCGTGAACACCGCGACGATGTCGACGTGGGGCTGGCACTCCATGCCCAACCCCGAGGGGTTCGTGCTCGCCGACGCGATGACCGGTTACCAGACCGCCCGCGGGCCGGTGGAGTACCCCGACAGGTTCGACATGATGGCGATGTTCACCGGCGAGATCACCGAGGAGCACCGCGCCGGAACCTGGCTGCACTGTAATCCCCAGCGCCTCGATCTGGGCCGCATCGGACTCGTCCTGCGGCCCGACCCCGACGCCGCCGCCGAGAGCGATCCCGGGGCGCTCACGAACCCGCGTCAGCGCCTCGACCTGTGGTCGGGCGAGCTCGTCAGTGTCTTCGAGTACGCCGGGCACGAGGTGCGGGTCAGCACGGTCGCCGATCCGCGCGACTCCCGCGTCGCGTTCCGCATCGAATCCGAGCTGCTCGCCGACGGCCGGGCCGCCGTCATCCTCCGGTTCCCCTACGCCAGCGACGACTTCTTCCGGACCTCGGACTGGAGCGCACCCGACCGGCACGCGACGGCTCTGCACCTGCTCGGCGACCAGTCCTGCCGCCTCGACCGGACACTCGACGACACCGCGTACAGGCACGGTGTGTGCCGTACTGGCGGCCTGCTGGCACGGACCACTGGCTCCAGCGGCCGGTAGGCCCCAGGTCAGTCCGAGCCGACCCGGGCCGCCGCATCGGCGAACTGCGCGGCGTACAGGCGGGTGTAGGCGCCGTCGGCGTGGAGGAGGTGATCGTGCGTGCCCTGTTCGACGATGGCGCCGTCCTCCATGACGACGATCGTGTCCGCGTCACGGATGGTGGACAGCCGGTGGGCGATGACGAAGGCCGTGCGCCCTTCCCGCAGCCGGGCCATGGCTTCCTGGATGAGAACTTCGGTGCGGGTGTCGACGGAGCTGGTGGCCTCGTCGAGGATGAGGATCGCGGGTCTGGCGAGGAACGCCCGGGCGATGGTGAGGAGCTGTTTCTCGCCGGTGCTGAGTCCGGAGTCCTCGTCGTCGATCACTGTGTCGTAGCCGTCGGGCAGGGTCCGGATGAACCGGTCGGCGTGGGCGGCCGTCGCCGCGGCGACGATCTCGTCGCGGGTCGCTCCCCGCGCGCCGTAGGCGATGTTCTCGGCGATGGTTCCGCTGAACAGCCAGGTGTCCTGCAGGACCATGCCGACTCTGGAACGCAGGCGGGCCCGCGCCATCGTGGCGATGTCGACGCCGTCCAGGGTGATGTGACCCTCGCCGACGTCGTAGAAGCGCATGAGCAGGTTGACTAGCGTGGTCTTGCCCGCGCCGGTCGGGCCCACGATGGCGATGGTGTGACCGGGCTCGGCGGTCAGCGACAGGTTCTCGATGAGTGGCTTGTCCGGGGCGTACCGGAAGGACACGTTCTCGAACGCGACCCGACCCGTGACGGTCGATGCCGGCTGGTTCACCTCGATTGGGTCCGGTGACTCCTCGGGCGCGTCGAGGATCTCGAAGACCCGTTCGGCCGAGGCGGCCCCGGACTGCACGGTGCCGGCCATGCTGGCGAGGAACGCCAGCGGCTGGCTGTACTGGCGGGAGTACTGGATGAACGCCTGGATGTCGCCGATCGTCAGCGCGCCGGCGGCGACCCGCACCCCGCCGACGACCGCGATGAGGACGTAGTTCAGGTTGCTCATGAACATCATGGCCGGCTGGATGGCGCTCGACACCGCCTGCGCCCGGTAGGTCGCCCCGGTCAGCTCGTCGTTGCTCTCCATGAAGACGTCCATCGCCTGCTGGTCGCGCCCGAAGGCCTTGACCAGGGCGTGGCCGGTGTACATCTCCTCGATGTGGCTGTTGAGCCGCCCGGTCTGTTTCCACTGCTCCAGGAAGAAGGGCTGGGCCCGTTTACCGAGCGCCGTCACGGCGACGAGGGAAAGCGGGGCGGTGACGAGCGCGATCAGCGCCAGCAGCCATGAGATCCAGAACATCGCGGCCAGCATTCCCGCGATGCTGAACAGCGGGATGACGAACTGCCCGAACACCTGCTGGAGGCTCTGACCAAGGTTGTCGATGTCGTTGGTGACCCGGCTGAGGATCTCGCCGCGGCGCTGGCGGTCGAAATAGGAGACAGGCACCCGGGAAATCTTGATGGCGACGTCCTCGCGCAGCTGCCGGGTGACCCGCTGCACGGCGAGGTTGGCCGTCCACGCCTGGACCACGGCGCACAACCCGGCGGCCACGTACACCGCGGCCGCGCACAGCAGCACCCGTCCGACCGCGTCGAAGTCGATGCCGTGGTCCGCCGCCGCCGCCGCCGCCGCCGCCGCGGCGCCGTCGGTCGGCCCGGCCCGTGCCGGCCCCGCGTCGGGCTGGCGGCCCAGCGTGCCTTCGACGACAAGGTTGGTGGCGCGGCCGAGCAGCCACGGGCCGGAGGCGGTCAGGACGACACTGGCGACACCGGAGACGACCGTGCCCACCAGCAGCCCTCGCTGCCGGGATATCGCCTGCCACACCCGGCGCACGGTGCCGGGAGCATCCGTTGATCTGTCGGGCCGGTGGGGGCCGCCCACTGTGGCACCGCGGCGCCGGGCGCTGCGATTCCGGCTCACGCGGCCTCCGCCTCGGTCATCTGCGACAGCACGATCTCGCGGTAGGTCGCGTTCGCGGCGAGCAGCGCGTGGTGGGTGCCGACGCCGACCACCCGTCCCTCGTCGAGCACGACGATGCGGTCGGCACCGCGGATCGTGTTCACCCGCTGGGCCACGATGACGACCACCGACTCCGCCGTCTCACGGGCCAGCGCCGCCCGCAGCCGCGCGTCGGTCGCGTTGTCGAGGGCGGAGAAGGAGTCGTCGAACAGGTACACCTCCGGCCGCCCGACCAGGGCGCGTGCGATGGCGAGCCGCTGGCGCTGGCCGCCGGAGAGATTCGTGCCGCCCTGCGAGACCGGCGCGTCCAGACATTCGGGGAGCGCTTCGACGAACGCTCGGGCCTGGGCGATGTCGAGGGCCCGCCACAGCTCGTCGTCGGTGGCCTCGGGGTCGCCGTAACGCAGATTCGTGGCGACGGTTCCGGAGAACAGGAAGGGCCGCTGCGGGACATAGCCGATCGTTCGGCTCAGCAGCGCCCGGTCGAGCGCGCGGACGTCGACGCCGCCCACCAGGACCATGCCCTCGGACGTGTCGGCCAGCCGGGGGATCAGGCTGAGCAGGGTGCTCTTGCCGCTGCCGGTGCTGCCGATGATCGCGACTGTCTCGCCGGGGCCCGCGGTGATGTTCACATCACTGAGCACGGCCGCCTCCGCGCCCGGATACCGGAATCCCACGCCACGCAGCTCGACGTGCGTACGCCGGGTGAGAGCCGGCACCGCTGTGGCGGGCGGGACGGCTGTGGCGGGCGGGACGACGGTGCTCGCGGTGCCGAGCACCTCGCGGACGCGTCCGGCGCAGACCTCCGCCCGGGGGAGCATGCGCAGCAGGTAGGTGGCCATGATGGCCGCTCCGAGGATCTGCATGACGTAGCCGAGGAACGCCGACAGCGTCCCGACGCCGATCGCCCCGGAGTCGATGCGCACCGCGCCGAACCACACGACGGCGACCCCGGCGAGGCTCGCGACCGCGGTCGCCAGCGGGTACATCAGAGCCATGAGCTGGCCGGCCCGTACGGACACGTCGGTGAGCAGGGTGTTGGCCGCGGCGAAGCGCGCGTGTTCGTGGTCCTCCTGGACGAAGGCCCGGACGACACGCAGCCCCGTGATCTGCTCACGCATGATGCGGTTCACCGAGTCCGTCGTGCTCTGCTGCGTGGCTGACAGCGGTGTCATGCGGCGCAGGATGACCAGGATCGCCGCGCCCAGCAACGGGGCGATCACGACGAGCAGGAGCGACAGTGGGACGTCCTGGCCGAGCGCGAAGACGACGCCGCCGACGCACATGATCGGTGCTGTGATCATGAACGCGAGGGTGATCTGCACGAGGACCTGGATCTGCGTGATGTCGTTGGTCGTCCGGACGATCAGCGACGGAGCGCCGAAGAGGTGCAGTTCGGTCGAGGAGAAGGACTGCACGTGGCCGAACAGCGAGGCGCGCATGTCACGCGCCAGGTACGTCGCCACCCGGGCCGCCAGCACCGCGGCGGCGATCGCGCACAGGAGCTGTACCAGGGACACCGCGATCATGACACCGCCGACCCGCCAGATGTGGCCGGTGTCGCCGGTCAGGACACCCTTGTCGATCACGTCGGCGCTCAGGTCGGGAAGGTAGAGCGCCGCCGCGGTCTGGACGAGTTGGAGGATGGCCACCAGAGCTGTGGCCCGTCGGTACGGACGCGCATAGCGCAGCAGCAGGCGAATCAGCACGAAGACTCACAGGGGCGGTCGGGTGGCCCGCGGACCGTGCGCGGACTGAGCGGCTGTAACACTAGCCGGACAGGTCCACTTCCATCAAGATAGATGCATCTCTGAGAGATGCATCGCTGTTGCTGTAAGGTTGCCATGGACGGATTCGAGCTCTTCCAGTTGGGTCGCAGGCTGATGAAGCTTGGCGAGCAGGCGATCCCGGAGATGGGGCTCCACCGGATGTCCGGTCCGACGCGCGCGGTCGTGTTCGACGTCTTCGGGAACCCCGACAGCTCGATCTCGGAGATCACCGCGCGGGTCAGGTTCCCGCAGAGCCAGGTCTCGGCGTGCGTCGCCCGGTTGCGCGAGGTCGGGGCCCTGGAGACCGTCAGCGACCCCCGTGACCGTCGCAGGACACTCGTCCGTCCCTCGGCCGAGGCGCTGCGCCGTGCCGAGGACCGGCCCTCGGCGCCCATCGACGACACCCTCGCCGCCGCGATCGGCAGCACCGACCCGGCCGACATCCGGCGGGTGAGAGACGCGCTCGAGGTCCTGGCCGGGCTGCTCGACCGGCGCGAACCCGCCGCCGGTGTGCCCTCCGACCCCGGCGCCGCGGGCACGCCCTGACGGGTCGGCCCTGACAACCATCTGTGCTCAACGGTCGTGGTGCGTGGTGCGCGGCGTGTGCGTGTGGTTCGTGGCGTCGGAAGCGGGCCGGCCGTTGACCGGCTGACGGTCACCGAAAGACTGTGCTAAACAGTAGTTCAGCGGGGCGGCCCGGAGGATCGTTGTTGCGAAGAGGGATCTGCCGGCGATCGGTGTGAAGGAGCGGTGCTGTGGCGCGTGGCCTACGGCCCGACGGCTCCCTTCCTCATCCCGGTGGAGAGCGCGCTGATCCGGGCCGCCGACGAGGTGCTCGACAGTGGCGTCGTCGCCCGTGCGACCTGGGATGCGCTCACCGCCGAGCTGGATGTGAAGCAGCTGCTTGATGTCATCTTCACGGTGGGTTGTTTCGCGACCATCGGAGCCTTCATGAACTCGGTCGAGATCGACGTCGACCCGAAGATCCCGGACCTGCTGGCCCGATGAGGGCGGCGAATTTCGCCCGAAGCGGTTGACGCGAGTCGGCGTGATTACTGAGGTGATCCCTGGTGCGTGACGTGCTCAACGATCTCGAGCGGTGGTGGTCGGGGGGAGACACCGTCGGGCTGGCCACCGTCGTCAGCACGTGGAAGTCGGCACCTCGGCAGCCGGGTGCCTCGATGGCGGTGGGTCCCGACGGTGCCGCCGTGGGCAGCGTTTCCGGCGGGTGCGTCGAAAGCGACGTGTACCAGCTTGCCGTCGAGTGCCGTTCGACGCTGGTGCCGGTGCTCCGCCGCTATGGCGTCGGTGATGACGACGCCTTCGCGGTGGGTCTCACCTGCGGCGGAGTCATTGATGTGTTCGTCGAACCGGTGAGCCGCCAGACCTTCCCGGAATTCGGCGTGGTCCTCTCCGACATCCGGGCCGGACGTCCGGTGGCGGTCGCGACCCTCATCAGCGGTTCGGCTGGCAGTCCCCTCGGGGCACGGCTCGTCGTTCGGCCGGACTCGGTCGTTGGATCGCTCGGGGTGACGCGTCTCGACGACGCGGTGCGCGACGATGCCCGGGGACTGCTCGCCCAGGGGGGCATCGCGGTCCTGCGGTACGGAGCGCTCGGTGAGCGGCTGGGTGAGGAGCAGGCGGTCTTCGTGGCCTCGTACGCGCCGCGTCCCCGAATGATCATATTCGGGGCCATCGACTTCGCCGCCGCGGTGGCGCGGGTGGGCGCCTTTCTGGGGTATCGGGTGACCGTCTGCGACGCGCGGGCCACCTTTGCCACGAACAGGCGCTTTCCTGACGCCGACGAGGTCGTCGTGGACTGGCCGCACCGGTACCTCGGCAGGACCGAGGTGGACGAACGTACCGTGGTCTGCGTCCTCACCCACGACCCGAAGTTCGACATTCCTCTGTTGCAGATCGCGTTGAAGATGCCGCTGGCCTACCTGGGTGCCATGGGATCTCGTCGAACCAACGAGGATCGTTTCCGGCGTCTGAAGGAACTGGGCTGTACCGACGACGATCTCGTTGGGCTACACGCTCCCATCGGGCTCGATATAGGCGGCCGCACGCCGGAGGAGACCGCGGTCTCCATCGCCGCGGAGATCATCGCCACCCGCTGGGGTGGAACCGGCGCTCGTCTGAGCGTGGTGTCCGGGCCCATCCATCGCGTCGACCAGCCAGGAGGGGCCGTGCTCCAGGCCTGAGTGCTGCAGGCACACGGTGCGGGGCCGCCCTTCGCGAGCCGGCGGCACCGTTGACGAGTATGTCGACCCGCCCCCAGGTGCTCATCGCCGTCTCGATCAGAGAGCCCGCGTGCTCACCACCTCTCGACCGGGGTCTTCTCCAGGCCGAGAGGCCGTGCGTAGGACGGATCGTTCTTGTCCCACGTGCCCTTGATGAAGCCTGCGAACGCACCGGAGGAGAGCAGCGACGTGTCGCGTTCATCGCCCACTCGAGGGTGCACCGGCGCAGCGCGATCCGCCACACTCCGTCCCGTCGCTCGAGGCGATCTTGGAGTACTCGCCGTACTCGGGGCCGATCTTCACGACGGGCCCGTGCTCGTCGATCCCGTCCTCGTGGTAGACGCTCGTCATCAACTCGAGATCGTGGCGGTCATGACCGATGACCGCGGGACTGGTTCATGACGCAGCCGAGGATGGCGATGCGGTCCTTGCGTACTGGACGTCGCGGCGGAGCTCCTTGAGTTCGTCCTCGATGGACATCGTGGTCCTCCCTGAGGGTGGCCCCTCCGGGCCACCTCGCCCGTGGAGCCGGGTGTTACCGCTTGTTCAGCTGGCCCGCGTCGACCGGGACGACGGTGCCGGTCACGTACCGCGCGTCATCCGAC
>NZ_JALKFY010000040.1:0-304 GCF_023242985.1 Frankia sp. Mgl5
TGCCGATGTGGCACGGGAACTCACGGAGCAATTCGAGCGCGATCTCGCTGATTCCGTACCGTTGCGCATGGAAGATTTGCTGAAGCGCTCCCGTTCACAGCGCATTCTCGATCAAGGAGCGCGCCTGCTTTCTCCATTGTTGTAGCCCGCACAGGCTACTCTGCGTCGCCGCACTTTGGACGACAGGCAATGGGTAGGGGGCCATCTTACTTGAACTTACTCGCCGAAACAGGTAGTCTTATGGTAAGAGGTTAAACGGTTCGTTTGGGAAAAGGGGAAAACAGGTTGGAAAACGTACAGGTGC
>NZ_JALKFY010000041.1:0-303 GCF_023242985.1 Frankia sp. Mgl5
AGCAAGGACGACCGCGGCATCGTGACGGTCGAGACCCGCGGCCTCAACCAGGACGGCACCCTGGTCTGCATCTACCGACGCAAGGTCATGGTCCCCAAACGGTCCTACGGCGAGGCGCGCGGGGGCGAGCAGCCTGGCCGGCCCGCACACCGGGAAGCGGGCTGACATGGCGGAGTCGCCTACCGGTCGACCTCCAAGGACCGATCAGGCCCGGCCCACGGGGTATGAGCGTGACCGGCCGTGGATCGTGCGGACCTACGCGGGTCATTCGAGTCCGGCGGAGAGTAACGCGCTGTATCGGCG
>NZ_JALKFY010000042.1:0-303 GCF_023242985.1 Frankia sp. Mgl5
CGGCATCCGGACAATCGTTCCCAGCTCTTTGGTCAAACCGTCGATTCCCGCTTGTTTCCCGGCAACAACGGCCTCTTCCACTTTTGATGGATGAACGCTGGCATTCGGTTCAACTCCGCCGATGCGGATCATCAAAGTGGCTGCTTGCAGATGGCCCAGCTCGTTTCCAAACAGAACGCCGCCGCCGGCCAGTGCAGTCAGATTGGCTTCCCCGCTGGCATCGACAAATGCAGTCGCTTCGATGGTAAAGATACCTTCATGGTCGACGCAATCGATCGCCCGGATACATCCGTTATCCACGTG
>NZ_JALKFY010000043.1:0-303 GCF_023242985.1 Frankia sp. Mgl5
CGGATACTACGGTCACGCGAGCTTTCTCCGGTCGCCCGGCACGCGGCATTCGCAATCAGCTGATTGATTCCGCCTGGATGAACCAGCTTGCCACACTGCCTTACCCGATCCAGAACCATTTGACCCGGGAAATCCGCACAGCGGCTGCACAGCGCGGCGACAGCGAATATTTCACGATGTGGGCGGGCCAAAGTGTGGCGGCTGTGCAAACAGAGGAGACTGCTGGCGAAATCATGGACAAGCTGATGGCGGAAGCGGAATTGGCAATTCAACGGATACATACGTTATTAATCTAGACAGGCT
>NZ_JALKFY010000044.1:0-302 GCF_023242985.1 Frankia sp. Mgl5
GATATTCAGAGAGCAGCAGTCCGCAGCTGGCAATTTCCTGATAGAGCGTGCGATGCAGCGGCGGATACACATGCGCAAGACCGCAGCCCAGCACCCCAACGGTCCCATTCTTGGAGCGAAGCGCAGAACGGTGAGCTTCCGCGTCTATTCCATAGGCGGCGCCCGACACAATGACAAAACCCGCTTCCGAGAGCTCCGCTGTCAGGTGAGCACATGCCGCTTTTCCATACGGTGTGGGCTTTCGCGAGCCGACCACTCCCAGCATCGGTTGACGCAACCATTTAAGGTCGCCACGATAGTAG
>NZ_JALKFY010000045.1:0-302 GCF_023242985.1 Frankia sp. Mgl5
GCGCTGAAGCTGCTGATCGGGGCGGAGGATGCACTAAATCCGCATCTGGAACATTTTGACATCTGGCAAAATCAGCATCAGCAGATCCGTGTCGCGGGAGCGCGCCATCCCAATTGCCCGACCTGCGGAAAACGGGAATTTTCCTTTTTAACCCCGGACTCACAGGAAGGCCTTGCCGTATCTCTCTGTGGTCGCGATACGGTACAGATCTCGCCTGCGGAAGGAAGCCGCATTGATTTAGACAAGCTGGCGGGAATCCTCTCCCCGCTTGGGCAGGTTGAACAGAACAAATTCCTGCTGCG
>NZ_JALKFY010000046.1:0-301 GCF_023242985.1 Frankia sp. Mgl5
GCTAGATTGGCGCGTCTCTCCGCCCGTTGTACTCGGCGTGATCATCATGATCGCTTTGGGAGGAGCATTTGTGCTGGAACAATGGCGCTTTTCCGTGGTCTTGCTTGTTGTCACCGGATTGACTACAGGGGCGATCCTGTTTGACGGCTTTAACGGAGCGGAAGCGATGCGGCGATCCTATTTAGGCTACGATCCGGTGATCGGTGCCCGTTTTTACGGCCTGGGTAATGAATACGAGGGGATCCTGATCGGCTCTGCCATTCTGTTCGCCGCTTCTTTTTACGAATGGGCAAAAGGAACG
>NZ_JALKFY010000047.1:0-300 GCF_023242985.1 Frankia sp. Mgl5
GTTTCTACCAGCGTCGGGTTTAGCGCGATCTTGTGACCCAACATCGGTACCAGACTCATGCTTTCCACCCCGCCGGCGACTACAATATCGCTGCTTCCCGCCATAATTTGTTGCGCGGCGTAAGCAATCGTCTGCAGACCGGAGGAGCAAAAACGGTTAACTGTAACGCCGGAGACGTTTGTCGGCAGACCTGCGCGAAGTCCAATCAAGCGGGCCATGTTCATGCCCTGCTCCGCCTCTGGTACAGCGTTGCCGATTATCACGTCGTCAATCTCTGTCGGGTCTAGCTGGGGAGTGCGT
>NZ_JALKFY010000048.1:0-300 GCF_023242985.1 Frankia sp. Mgl5
CAGGCTTGTCGAAGGATACGGATTAACCGAGGCCTCTCCAGTTACGCATGCCAATCCTATTTGGGGCCATCGGGTGAACGGCAGCATCGGGTTGCCATGGCCGGACACCGATGCCAAAATTATTGATCCGGCAACAGGAGACGAACTGCCCCAAGGCGAGGTTGGAGAGCTCGCCGTAAAGGGACCGCAGGTGATGAAAGGCTATTGGAATCGCCCGGAAGAAACGGCCTCCACCTTGATAGATGGCTGGCCTTTGACCGGCGATATCGCTTATATGGATGAAAAAGGGTACTTCTATAT
>NZ_JALKFY010000049.1:0-299 GCF_023242985.1 Frankia sp. Mgl5
GTGCCGTGCTGCCGGTTTGCAGGCTTTTTTCAAAATCAGCGGGAATATGCACCACAGCGCGAATCTTTCCTTCCCGTAAAAGCGGCAGTGGTTCTTGCTCGGAAAACAGTACTACCCCCGGCGTTTGCTTGATCTTTTCTGCCAGCGGACTGCTCATGTCAGCATCAACCACCAACGGGATGTAAGCCTTCGCATCCCGCTGCACGCTGCTCATCGCCGAGGAAAGCAGGAGGAATACCAGGGGAATGACCAAAATGGGAATGATAAACGTCCCGATGATCGTTTTCCTGTCTCGCAGC
>NZ_JALKFY010000681.1:0-59226 GCF_023242985.1 Frankia sp. Mgl5
ACTCGTAGCTGGCGCGGGCCAGCGCGGCGGAGAAGTCCCGCGCTGTCCGGTACCGGTCGTCGGGGCGCGTCTGCAGCCCCCCCCGCCCCCCGGCCCCGCGCGGGGCGGGGGCGGGCTCCCGGCCCCCGCGGGGCGCCCGCGGCGGTCACCGTCTCGTGGGAGCTAGTCGCGGGTGAGCTTGCGGTACGTCACCCGGTGCGGGCGGGCCGCGTCCGCGCCGAGCCGCTCGACCTTGTTGGTCTCGTAGTCGGCGAAGTTGCCCTCGTACCAGAACCAGCGGGCCGGGTCGGCCTCGGTGCCCTCCCAGGCCAGGATGTGCGTCGCGACCCGGTCCAGGAACCACCGGTCGTGGGAGACGACCACGGCGCAGCCCGGGAACTCCAGCAGCGCCTCCTCCAGCGACCGCAGGGTCTCGACGTCCAGGTCGTTCGTGGGCTCGTCGAGCAGCAGCACGTTGCCGCCGCGTTTGAGGGTCAGCGCCAGGTTCAGCCGGTTGCGCTCACCGCCGGAGAGCACGCCGACCGGCTTCTGCTGGTCAGGCCCCTTGAACCCGAACGACGACACGTACGCCCGGCTCGGGATGTCGGTCTTCCCGACGACGATGTGGTCCAGCCCGTCGGAGATGACCTCCCACACGTTCTTCTTCGCGTCGAGACCGCTGCGGGACTGGTCCACGTAGGCGATGTCGACCGTCTCGCCGATCTGCAGCTCGCCGGAATCCGGCGACGCCTGGCCGACGATCATCGTGAACAGCGTGGTCTTGCCGACGCCGTTCGGGCCGATCACGCCGACGATGCCACCGCGCGGCAGGCTGAACGACAGGTCGTCGATGAGCACCCGCTCACCGAAGCCCTTGGTGAGCTTCTTCGCCTCGATCACCAGGCTGCCCAGCCGCGGGCCGGGCGGGATCTGGATCTCCTCGAAGTCGCGCGGCCTGGCCTTGTCCGCCTCGGCCGCCAGTTCCTCGTACCGGGCGAGCCGGGACTTGCTCTTGGCCTGCCGCGCCTTCGGGTTCGAGCGGACCCACTCGAGCTCCTGGGCGAGCGCCCGGCGGCGCTTGGCGTCCTTCTGGCCCTCGACCTTGAGCCGGGACGCCTTGTTCTCCAGGTAGGTGGAGTAGTTGCCCTCGTAGGGGTGGGCGCGGCCGCGGTCGAGCTCGAGGATCCAGCCGGCGACGTTGTCGAGGAAGTACCGGTCGTGTGTGACGGCCAGCACCGCCCCGGCGTAGCGGGCCAGGTGCTGCTCCAGCCAGGCGACGCTCTCCGCGTCGAGGTGGTTGGTCGGCTCGTCCAGCAGCAGCAGGTCGGGCGCCTCGAGCAGCAGCTTGCACAGCGCCACCCGGCGGCGCTCACCACCGGAGAGCGCGGTGACGTCCGCGTCGCCGGGCGGCAGGCGCAGGGCGTCCATCGCCTGGTCGATCTGGCTGTCGAGCTCCCAGGCGTTCGCCGCCTCGATCTTGTCGATCAGCGCCGCCTGGTCGGCGAGGAGCGTGTCGAAGTCCGCGTCGGGCGCGGCCATCTTCTCGTTGATCTCCTCGTACCGGGCGAGCACCGCGCGGATCTCGCGGACGCCGTCCTCGACGTTGCCGCGGACGTCCTTGGCCTCGTCGAGCCGCGGCTCCTGCGCGAGCATGCCGACCGTGTAGCCGGGGCTCAGGATCGCGTCGCCGTTGCTCGGGTGGTCGAGGCCGGCCATGATCTTGAGCAGCGACGACTTCCCGGCGCCGTTCGGCCCGACGACGCCGATCTTCGCGCCGGGCAGGAACGCCAGGGTGACGTCGTCGAGGATCACCTTGTCGCCGTGGGCCTTGCGGGCCTTGCGCATCTGGAAGACGTACTGCGCCATGCGTCAACCCTAGGGCATGGCGCCCAGAAGCCCCACGGCGGTGATCCCGTCGCGAGCCACCGGCGATTCCACCGTGAGCCGCCGGCGGTCCCGCCCGATGTTCAACCGGGCACGAATCGGGTACTCCCCGGAGTCGGGCGAGCACCATCGGCCATCGGAGCGGCGTCGATGGGCCGGGGCTCCCGGGAGGCCACATGCGAGCGGATGACCAGCGAGTCGGACTTGCCTGCGAGGCGTTCTTCTTCGGATACCCCCTCGTGTGCGCGGTCCGGCAGATCATCAGGATCGCCCACGACGGGCTCGGGCCGATCGAGCCGGCCGGCTTCAACGCCTTCGCCCACGAGACCGACCCGCCCGGTCCGCACTCACACTTCCTGCACGTCAGCCCGGACGTCCTGGTCTCACTCGCCCAGGTCGACCTGAGCCCCGGGCCCCTGCTCCTGCACGTGCCGCCGACCCCCGGGCGCTACCTCGTCCTGGAGCTCTACGACGTGTGGCTGAACGTGTTCGCCTATCTCGGCACCCGGGTCACCGGGGACGACGGTGGCGACATCCTGCTGCTCCCGCCCGGCACTGCGGACGCTCCCAGCACGGCGGACGCTTCCGCGCACGACCGTGTGGTCGAGGCGCCGTCGCGGGTCGTCAGCATCATCGCCCGGTTCGGCTACGGCGGGCCGGCGGACCTGCCCGCCGTCCGGGCCCTTCAGGACACGCTGACCCTGCACCCACCCGACCCGGGCGCGCGGCGGCCGGAGGGGCCACCGGACGGCTCCAAGCGCGTCTGCGACGACCTGCGCTTCTGGGAGGAGCTGCGAACCTGGATGCACGCCTTCCCCCCGCCGGCCGCGGAACGCGACTACGCCCGCCGGTTCGAGGCGCTCGGCCTGCTGACAGACCCGTCGCCGTACATCGACCCCGATCCGCGGCTCGCCTGGTCGCTGCGCAGCGGCCTGCGCACGGGCCGGGACGAGCTGGAACGGCTCGCCGCCGCCGGCCGCCGGACCCACCAGGGCTGGGCCGGCACCCTGCACGAGGCCGACTACAACCTCGACCGGTTCGGCCCGGGTGTGCTGGACGACCGGCACTGGGAGATCCCGGACCGGGCGCAGGCCCGGATCGCCCGTGCGATGGCAGCGCGCCGGCCGCTCGGCATCGTCCACGCTTACGAAGCGACATCGGCGTGCTGCTCGGTGGACGCCGACGGGCGCCACCTCACCGGCGCGCACAGCTACCTGCTCCGCCTCCCGCCACCGGCGGTCGACGCGTTCTGGACGGTCACGATGTACGACGAGCCCGAGAGCTACCTCGTCGACAACCCCCTGCACCGGTACGCGATCGACAGCCGGGACGATCTCGTCCACGCCGCCGACGGAACCGTCCCGATACTGATCCAAAGCGACGCTCCGGCAACGGAGACCGCGACGGACGCCGGTGCGGCGATGCCGGTGAACTGGCTGCCGGCCGCGACGGGTGACTTCCGGCTGACGCTGCGGATGTACCTACCTGGCAAGGAGGTACTCAGCGGCACCTACGCCCCGCCACCGATCCACCGACTGGCCTGACTGTCACAACAGCGCGCCGCGGATCAGGACAGCGCGATGCGGACGGCGGGCCGCGGGCCCTGGCCGGTCTCGTCCACGTGGGCGCTCGGCGCGAGGACCGCCACATCGCCCGGCTCCGTCCCACCGGCGTCGGCGCCGCTGGGATCCTCGACGAGGACGGGGATCACCTGCCGGTCGACGGTCCGCGCACGGCCCCCGGACGCCGGGGTGGCCAGCAGCGACACCGTCACGGACGTCCCCGCCCCGGGCACCTTCGTGATCTTCGCCCGGCCGGGCGGGCGCCCGGTGGCCACGCCCGCCGGAGATCCCCTGGTCTCGCCGCCACCGTAGATCACGACCTCCGTGACGTCGTCGGTGTCGAGGCCGTCCGCGTCGAGGGTGAGCCGCGCGGTCACGGGCCCGTCCGCTGAGACCGGGTAGGTCAGTCGGACCCCACCGGCTTCGAACACCAGCTGGGCCGCGCGCGTCCCGCGCGGCGGCGCGTCCACGCTGACCTCGACGCCGACCGTACGACCGGTGGCCACCGTGAGCGCGTCCACCCGCGAGCGTGTCACCGAGCCCGGGGACCGGTTGTAGGCCGGCGGCATGCGGAGCAGGTACGGCGTGCGGTCGGGGTGGTCGGCGACGACCTCCAGGTCGGCCACCCCCCGCGAGACCGCGAACAGCAACGGCCCGTCACCGTCGGCACCGTCGAGATCGGCCCCGTTGGTGGTGACCCCGCTCGGATGGCCCAGGTAGGGCGGGCTGGCGGCCACCAGTACCAGGGACCGCCCGGGCAGGGCCCGCAGCATCGCCGCCAGGTCACGGTCGTGGTCCGCCATCGTCGCGTTCGCGTCGATCGCGCCGACGAGGACGAACGTCGTCAGCCCGACGACACCCGCGGCGCACACCCAGGTCACCGCCCGTGCCGCCCGCCGCCGTGACCAGCCGGCGAGGTCGACCAGCCCGCGCGCGCCGAGGTGCACGAGCCCGATCAGCACAGGCATCAGGTAGAACGGCCCGACGTATCGGATGCCGCCCCACAGCTCCGCCGCGTTCCACGCCCCCCAGAAGCCGATGTAACCGACCACGAACAGCACCATGCCGACACCGAGGGCGTACCCCGGGCCATTCAGCCGGCGCCGCGCGGCCGCCACGATCGCGGCGACGGCGAGCACCACCCCGCCGCAGGCCCAGCCACCGAGCAGCCAGAGATGATCCCCGACCGACGCCAGGCCGTCACCGAGCCCGAAGTCGTGCCCGCCGTCCGACGGGTACAGCCTGCGCACGCCGAACCCGAGCTTGTCGTCCGATTCGAGCAGCGCGAACGGCAACCTGAACGGGCTGCCGGTCGCCGCGGCATTGGACGCCAGCAGGACCGCGGCCGGGAGCACGAGCCCGGCAGCCGTCCAGCGCAGGGTCCACCCGAGCCGCCCGGACCTGCGCGCCGTCACGACGCCCCAGACCGCCACCGGGGCGAGCAGGAGGACCACGTCATACGGCCGCACCGCCACGGCCACGCCGACCGCGAGCCCCGCTCCGGCAAGCGCCCGCCCGCCGTGCCGCGCGGAGCGCCGACCGCCATCGCTCGGCCCGCCATCGCTCGGCCCGCCGGCTCTCAGCCCTCGGAGCAGGCCGAGGAACGTCAGCTCCATCAGCACGAGCACCGGCAGGTAGCTCAGCACCAGCGCGCTCTGCACGATCACCAGCGGGGAGAAGGCCAGCAGCGTCGCGGCCAGCGCCGCGACCCTCCGCTCCCCCGCCAGCTCGACACCGAGCAGGTAGGTAACGATCACCGCCGCCGCTGCGATGACCGCCAGCACCGGCGAGACGCTGCCCGTCAGCATGAGGCCCAACGCGAACAACCCCGGGACGAACGGCGTGTACTTCAGAACGAAGTGATCACCCGAGATGGCGGCGAGCCAGGGTGCGTACGACGCGGCTGGATCAGGCGCAGGCGGAAAGAGGTGGCCGTCCGCCAGCGTCCGGGCGTGCAGGAGGTAGATGACCTCGTCGTTGTTGACCGACAGGTACGGGAACAGGTTGTGCCGCAGCAGGACGGCCACCGTCGCACTGGCCAAGGCCAGGACCGCCACGTACCGGCCGGCCGCGCTGACCTCCTGGCAGCGACGCCACAGCCGCCGGGGCAGCGGCTCAGGCGTCACGACCAGGCGGTCCGGGACGACCGTGCCGATCTGGTCCTCGGCGGCCTTGCCGATCCGGTCGGACGGCTCGTCCGGCGCGGAGACCGCGCCGGCGCCGGGATCACTCGACCTGCTCACCCCCGGCACGGTACCGAGCGGCCTGGACCGCCCTTCAGCTGGTGGCCCCATCGGTCACCGCATGTCGGTCAGACCCGCCCATTACGCGATTGCCGGCGACCCCACTATCCGAAGGCCCCGCCCAGCCCCAGCAGGCGGACCTCGCCGACGACGTCAGCGAGGCCGAAGGTGACGCCCCCGGAGGAGGCGAAGGTGCTCGGGGTGCGGAAGGCCGGCGTCGTGAGCTCACCGCCACGCCCGCGCTCCGTGAACAGCGAAGCCGGTGTCGGGCCGGTCTCGGACCACCCGAGGGGCGCCGCTCCGGTCTGCGCGCTGCCGCCGACCGGCGCGGAGTCGACCGGGAAAGAGTCGCGCGAGACGGCATCGACCAGGTCCGACCCCGCCGGCGTGAGCCCCGGCCCACCGTTGGTGGAGGTCTCGACGGCCAACTGCCGGACCGCCTCCGCGGGAACCAGGCCACCGGCTCCCGTTGCCCCCGTGCCGACGCTCTCCTCCACACCGCCGCCGTCGAGGTCGGTGGAGTCGGCGCCGAAGGGGTCAACCGGGTGCTCGCTCGTCTCCGGCAGCGGAACCTCGTCAGCGGGGCCGGCCCCGCGCGCGACCCGCCGGACGTCGACCGGGCGCCAGGTGAGTTCCGCCGCGACCGCGTCCGCGTCGATCTCGTAGGTGACCCGCCGGTCGCCGTCCTGCGTCTCGAAGTTGTTCTGCCGCAGGCGGCCGACAACGAGCGCCCGGTCGCCCCGCGACAGGCTGACCGAGACGTTCTCGGCGAGCTGACGCCAGCAGGAGACGCGCAGGTAGAGGGTGTTGCCATCCACCCAGCGCTGTTCGGAGCGGTCGTACCGGCGCGGCGTGGAGGCGACGCGGAAACCGCAGACGGAGACACCGCTGGCGGTCACCCGCAGCACCGGATTCTCCACGAGATTGCCGATCAGTGTGATCGTGGTGTCGAGCATGGAAGGCTCCTTGGCGAACATCTCGGGGACAGGGAGACGACCAGGAGGACGGCGGCCCACCACAACGGACCCGGAGGTCCAGGCGGCGAGAGCTGGCCGGCCGCGCACCCACGCCATCACTCTGCGCCGCCGTCCACGTGATGGGAACCTGTTCTTGTCAGCTGTGGATAACTGTTCGCCATCCACAGGCCGATCTCACGACGCACCCGAGCGGTGGCGCGTCCCCACGCTCACTCTCGTCACGGGCGGCGAAGGCGGCCGACGGCCAGCCATCGAGCGCGGGACACGTAACAGGCACGGAGCGCGGGAACAACCTGGAGGCGGATCCGGGTTGCCGCCGTGCAGGACGGCGCACCACCCCACCGGCCGGGGTCCTGTCCGCCGGTGCCCGGCGACGGTGCCCGCACACCTGGAGGAAGGAACGGTATGTCGACTCAGGCAGCCAGCCGCGACGTGACCGCGGCGGCGAGCGGGACGTTCCTGCTCGGAGGCGAACTACCCGTGAACCGGCTCGGTTTCGGCGCGATGCGGATCACCGGGCCGGGCATCTGGGGCGAACCCGCGGACCGGGCGGAGGCCATCGCCGTACTGCGCAGGTCGGTGGAACTCGGCGTGAACTTCATCGACACGGCCGACTCCTACGGCCCGCACGTCAGCGAGGAGTTGATCGCCGAGGCCCTGCACCCCTATCCAGACGGCCTGGTGATCGCGACGAAGGGCGGTCTCACCCGGCAGGGGCCGGACCAGTGGACTGCCGTGGGACGCGCCCCATACCTGCGCCAGCAGGTCGAAATGTCGCTGCGCCGCCTCAAGCTCGAGCGCATCGATCTCTACCAGCTCCACCGCATCGACCCGAGGACTCCCGTCGAGGAGTCCCTCGGCGAACTGCGGGCGCTGCAGCAGGAAGGCAAGATCCGCCACATCGGGCTCTCGGAGGTCAGCGTCGCCGAGCTGGAGCACAGCCGGTCGCTGGCCGAGATCGTCAGCGTGCAGAACCGGTACAACCTCGCCGACCGCGCCTCCGAGGACGTCCTCGACTACGCGGAACGCGAGGGTATCGGTTTCATCCCCTGGTTCCCCGTCGCGACCGGTACACTCGCGCGACCAGGCGGAGTCCTCGACGCGATCGCGAAGCAGCACGGCTCGCAACCCGCGCAGCTGGCGCTGGCGTGGCTGCTGCGCAGGTCACCCGTGATACTGCCGATCCCGGGCACGTCGTCGACCGCCCACCTGGAGGAGAACGTCGCCGCGGCAGGAGTCAGCCTCACCGACTCCGAGTTCGACGAGCTGGCCAAACTGGCCAGCTGACGCCGACTCGGCCAACCTGCCCCGGCCGGCAACACACGGCCCGACTCC
Source organism: Frankia sp. Mgl5 (assembly GCF_023242985.1). Taxonomy (NCBI): domain Bacteria; kingdom Bacillati; phylum Actinomycetota; class Actinomycetes; order Frankiales; family Frankiaceae; genus Frankia; species Frankia sp. Mgl5. Next base: position 7,981 of record NZ_JALKFY010000681.1, read on the forward strand.
GGTGCCGTGTTGCCGACCGGCGCCGGACGACCGAGCCTGCCAGCAGGCACGCGGGACGTCGACTCCGCCTCCCGAGGCGGGGTCGACGTGCGAGGACACCGGGGGTCGGTGCACCATCGACTGGCCTGAGGTGGACACTGTCCATCCCACCCGGGACTCGTCCGCGAGCCCCACAATGGAACAACGCGCCCGTAGCTCAGCGGATAGAGCGAGTGCCTTCTAAGCACTGGGTCGCAGGTTCGATCCCTGCCGGGCGCACAAAACACCCGCCCTGACCTGCAGCTTCACACCTCAAGATCCACCCCATGTGGGTCGGGAAGCGCTGCGCCACAGGGGATGCATCACTTCCCGCAGCCGCGCCCCGCCGGACCTCCGCAGGCCCGGTGACCTGCGGCTTCAGCCTAGAACCAGCCGTCCGTGCCGACGCACAGCGCTCAGACACCTGATAACTTTCGCACTTCTACCAACCACAGAAGATCATGTAGGGGCGACAGGGCCGGCCCTCGACAGCACACCGCTCACCGCGTCCCAGCCTCGACCGCCGCCCTACCCGGGAACCGGCCCAACGCCGTACCAGCACGGTCTGACCCGGCCTGCCCCGGTGACACACTGTCCGGGTGAGCAACGGGGGCAACACGCACAGCACCACCAGCGCCAGCGGCGCGGGCTGGGACTTCTTCGTCTCCTACACCCAACCCGACCGGCCCTGGGCCGAGTGGATCGCCTGGACCCTCGAAGACATCGGCTACCGCGTCCTGATCCAGGCCTGGGACTTCACCCCCGGCTCGAACTGGGTCCAAGGCATGGACCAAGGCGTCGCCGCCGCAGCGCGGACGATCGCCGTCCTCTCGGCCGCCTACACCCGCTCCGTCTACGGCGCCGCCGAATGGCACGCCGCCTGGGCGTCCGACCCCACCGGCGCCACCCGCAAACTCCTCGTCACCCGAGTAGAGGACTGCCTACGGCCAGGCCTACTCGGCCAGGTCGTCTCCCTCGACCTGTTCGGTATCCCCCAGGACACCGTACGAACGGACCTGCTGCGCACCGCCGAACTCGCCGTCTCTGGCGGACAGGCAAAACCAGCCACCGCCCTACCTTTCCCCACCAGCACAGGCGCAGCACCGACACCGCCGCCGTTCCCCACACCCGAACCCGAAACAGACCGGCAGGCACCCACCAGCACCACCGCCCCACCAGGCGGCATCCAAATCGGAAACATCACCGCACCCGACGGCCAGGCCACCGGCATCAACTACGGGCAGATCACCCAGCATCGCAACGACCCCGACCGATGATTCCCCGTACCCCCGACGACCAGGACCGGCCTGCGGTCGACCACGTCACGGCCCCAAACGGCCAGGCCGTCGGCGTCAACTACGGGCAGGTCCTGCAACAGCGGTTCTCCGGCCCGTTCCAGCTACTGCGGCACGCCACGATCGATCTCGACCCGCTACCGGGGGATCTGCGGCTATCTGACCCTGCCATCCCCGACAACCCGGTTGCCCGGTTCCGGGGGCGTACCGACCTCATCCGCAAGATCGACGCCTTCATCGGCCGGTGTGCGCAGCAGCGCCGTGGCGGCTACCTGCTGGTCGAGGCGGAGGCGGGGACGGGGAAATCGGCGTTGGCGGCCTACCTGGCGTTCACCCGGGTCTGGCCCGCGCACTTCACCCGCCTCCCCGAAGGCCGCAACTCCGAACGGGCCCGACTCAACCTCGCCGCACAGCTCATCGCCCGCTGGAAACTCGAAGACGCTGCCCCCGGCGGGGTCCTGCCCGACGGGGCGGACAGCACCGCCTGGCTCTACGGCCGACTCTGCGACGCCGCGAAGATCCGCGACCGGGACGAACCCGACCAGCCCGTGGTCCTCCTCGTCGACGGCCTCGACGAAGCCCCCACCTCTCTGGCCGGAGACCTTCCTCTGGGACTTCCCTCGGCGCTGCCACCGGGCACGGTCATCGTGGCCACCACCCGGCCCAAAACCATCACGATCCCCGCCGGGTCACGGGTCGTGGAACGCATCGACGTCGAAAGCACCACCAACCGGCGCGACCTGCTCGACTACCTGAACGCGGTCACCACCGACGACCCGCTGATCACCGACGCCTTAGATCGGGCGGGGATGCCCGCCGGTCGGTTCTGCCGGACGCTGCTGGACCGTTCCGGCGGGGTGTGGATCTACGCGCTGACCGTCCTCGACCAGATCCGCGACGATGACCGTGACCCGAACGACGTGGATCGGCTCCCTGAGGGGCTCGCCGGCTACTACGCCGACAACATCCACCGCTGGCACACCGACCTCGGCGACCAAGGCTGGCAGGCGCACGGCCTCCCCGTGCTCGCCACGCTGACCGCACTCCGCGAACCCCAGACCGCCGGCACGATCGCCACCTGGGCCGGCGTCCCCGAACCCGCCACCCGCGCCCTTCTCCGCGGCGCCTTCCGACCCTTCCTCGCCGTCCGCCAAGGCGGTGACCCGGACCTGTACCTCCCCCGGCACCAAAGCCTGCGCGACTTCACCACCGGCACCACCCTCGCGGACAGCGACCACGAAGATCTCCGCCATCTCGCCCACACCCTGGCCGCCGCCACCCGCACCGCACACCAGCAGATCACCACCGCGTTCACGCCCCCCGGCCCGCTCAACCACCGAGACTGGGACGCCACCGGCGACTACACCCGCACCCACCTGGCCGAACACGCCGCCCACGCCGGAACACTCCCCGACCTCCTCCACGACCCCGGCTTCGCACTACACGTCGGGATCGGACCCTTGCTCCAGCAACGACACCACCTCACCGACCCCCCGGCACACGCCGCCCTCGACGCGCTCGAACTCGCCTCCGGACACGGCACCACCCACCGGTCCCACCTGAAATGGATCGAGGTCTGCGCCCGTATGACCCGGGCCCACGCCCTCGCCGACAACACCGCCAGACTCCTCCCGACCGTACCTGGCGACCCGCACACGCCATCTGGAACGGCACCATCCACCAAACCCTCACCGGCCACACCGGCCCGGTGACCGCCCTGGCCGTCCTCACCCTGCCTGACCGACGCACCCTCCTCGCCTCCGCCAGCCACGATGAGACGGTGCGCCTGTGGGACCCCAGCACCAGACACCCCGTCGGCCAACCCCTCACCGGCCACACCAGCCCAGTGACCGCCCTAGCCGTCCTCACCCTGCCTGACGGGGGACTGTTTCAAGATCGGCTCTGTTCCACATTCGGTGGTGACGGTGCGTGGTCTCTGTCTGGTCTTGATCCTAAAGGCCCGTGATCCGCCGGTTGCGGATCGGCACGATGTGTCATGTGTGAAGCGAATCGTCTGATCAAGCTGGTGTTTTCAGGGCTGTCGCCGCTGGTCATCGAGGATGTGTCGGACGAGGGTGGGCTGGTCCGGGTGCGGGCGCGGACTCCGGAGGTGGCGGTTGCCTGTCCGGGCTGCGGGGTGCCGACGTCGCGGGTGCACAGCTATGCCGAACGGACACTGGCAGACGTGGCGCTCGACGAGCGCCGAGTGCTACTGGTGGTCCGGGTCCGCCGGCTGGTGTGTCCCAGCCGCGGGTGCCGGCAGACGTTCCGTGAGCAGCTACCCGGTGTGCTGGAACGCTACCAGCGGCGCACACCGCGGCTCGCCGCTCAGATCGGCGTGGTCGTCCGGGAGTTAGCCGGCCGCGGCAGCGTGCGGGTGCTGTCCGCGTTGGCGGTGTGCCTGTCGGTACAGACCGCTCTGCGCTGCCTGCTACGCCTGCCGCTCCCACCGGTCACGGTCCCGCGGGTGCTGGGTGTGGACGATTTCGCGCTGCGCCGCCGGCGTCGCTACGCGACCGTGCTCATCGACGCCGAGACCCGCCAGCGTGTGGACGTCCTGCCCGATCGGGGCGCGGACGCGTTGGAAGCCTGGCTGCGGACCCATCCCGGCGTGCGGGTGGTCTGCCGGGACGGCTCCGGTGCCTACGCCGAAGCGGTCCGCCGTGCCCTGCCCGACGTGATCCAGGTCAGCGACCGCTGGCACATCTGGCACAACCTCGCCCAGGCCGTACTCAAAGAGGTCGCCGCACACAGCGGCTGCTGGGCGAAAGCCGGCCCACCGCCGAATGATGGCCCCCGCGCACAGACGACCCGCGAGCGCTGGCAGCAGGTCCATGACTTGCTCGATCAGGGTGTCGGTCTGCTCGACTGCGCGCGGCGGCTCAACCTCGGCCTGAACACCGTCAAACGCTACGCGCGGGCCCGTGAACCTGAACGGCTGGTCCGCGCTCCCGTCTACCGGCCGACCCTGGTTGATCCCTACCGCGACTACCTGAAACGCCGCCGCGCCGAACAGCCCGCCGTGCCCGTGCTCCACCTGTTCCGCGAGATCAAGGAACAGGGCTATCCGGGGAGCTACAACCTGTTCGTCCGTTACATCAACCAGGGCCGCGTCGACTCCGACCGGCCCGCGATCTCACCCCGACGTGTCACCCGACTCCTGCTCACCCGACCCGACACCCTCACCGACAGCCAACGCGACCGGCTCGACGAACTCACCAACGCCTGCCCGGAAATGATCGCCCTCGCCGGACTCGTCCGCGGCTTCGCGGACCTCCTCCACCCCGCCGACGGCAACGCCCACCGACTCGATGAATGGATCACCGCCGCCCGTGCCGCTGACCTGCCCCACCTGCATTCCTTCACCCGCGGTCTCGACCTCGACCGCGACGCCGTCAACGCCGCCCTCACCCTGCCCCACCACAACGGCGGCACCGAAGGCGTGAACACCAAAACCAAACGGATCATGCGCCAGATGCACGGCCGAGCAGGATGAACCGCCCCGGCGGAGACCTGCAGGCAAGTCTCGCTATTCAGCGGAGGATCCCACATCAGCAGAAAATGATCTGACGGTGATCTGACTGTTGTTGCGTATGCAACTTCTGTCAGATCACCGTCAGATCTCTACAGCCCTGGTCCACCTGCCCCATGACTGCTCTCCAGACAGCCGCCGCAACCCACGATGACTCGGTCGTCCTAAGCTTGCCCGGTCCGGCGAGCTCAACCTGCACGCCGAGCCCGCGAAGATCGAATGTTCCACTCGGAGGCCAGGAAGATCGCCGAGCAGGGGCATCACCCGGAGGACCGGTCCGCCGCCTCTCCTTGTCCGCTCTGGAGCGTTCGCCGGCCTTGAAACCGGCCGGCGATCCGAGGCACGGCAGGGTCGCTCCAATACTGGCCGTCTTGCGGCTGAGCGCCTGAGACTTCGCCTGACGGCGCCGTTGCGGGGCAGCCTCGAACGCAGCGATCCGGACGGATGAGGCAAGGTCGGTCGCCGACAGTCGCTCATCCATCGAATCCGGACGACAGATAGGGCGGGCCACAGTTGGGCGCCGTCGCGGTGGGGGGCGCGGCGGGAAGCATCAGCTGTTACGCGTGACCTCCGGGCCCGCGATCCGCTTGAGCAGTGGCAGGGTCGAGGTGATGATCCCCCAGGGCTCTTGCATGATCGCGGTTTGGCGGGGATGGGTGTTCCGTCCGTTTCGGGTGATCGGCGCCGGTGGAGGGGTCGTTGCGCCGGTGTGAGGGCACAGCTGGGCCACGTGTCGTGGGTGAAGGGGGCAGGCACGCCGCCAGTCCGTCGAGCCGTCTGAGCCAGTGGCGGTCTCGCGATTCCGACGCACGAGCCCGCCCGATCCCCTGGATGTCGTCGAGCAGTCGCCGCGCACGGTCACCGCCGCTCAAGACCGCGGCGGACGGACGGCGCGGATGGCTTGGACGACCAACCGGGCTTGAACCAGCTGTCGAGGCCCCGACCAGGACCTTCCCCCGATACTCAATCTCACGCCACCGATCGCGAACCGCATTCGGCCTGGTCAAGGGCATGATCAGAAGTGTGGGCAAATGCTGTCGGTGCGAGTTCTGTCGATCCGAGGAAATTTAGGTTAGGTTACCCTACGCTGACGGTATGGATGGTCAGCACGGTGAGGCGAGGCGTGCGTCGGCTGCAGGTGGCGTGCCGTCCGATGTGCGGGTGGGTGGTGGGAAGCGGCTGCCGCTGTCGTTTGCTCAGCGGGGGAACTGGGCAGCGCAGCGGTTGTTTCCTGGTTCCGCCGGTTTCTGTGTATGTGATCTGGTGTGGTTTGACAGGGATATCGATGCGGGGGCATTCGCGGATGCGGTGAGCGGGGCGTTCGCGGAGACGGAGGCGTTGCGGGCGGTCGTCGTCGTTGATGATGACGGGGTTCCTTCGCAGGTGGTGGGTGAGGCGTTGTCGCTGCGGACGGTGGTCCCCGGGGGGTTGTTCACCGACGAGGAGGTCCGGTCTGTGGTGCGGGCCGGGGTGGGTGCACGGGAGTTCCCGGCGGGTGCGGATGTGACGTCGTCGACGTTGTTCAGGCGGGCTGCTGGGGGGTGGGTGTGGTCATTCACGACAAACAATCTTCTGCTTGACGGGTACAGCATGTCGTTGTATATCCGCCGGGTTGCGGAAATTTACTCGGCTGCGGTCGATGGAACGCCCGCGCCGGCGAGGTGGTTCGGTCGCCTGGAGGATCTCGTCGCGGGTTCGGCGTCGACACTGGGTGGGTCCGCTGTTGTCGGTCACTGGCGTGATGTTCTTGCTGTCGACGTGTTCTCCGAGCCGGCAGGTGGCATGCCTGCTGATCTGTTCTCGTTCTCGTACCGGCCTGTTCCGGTGGTGCTTCCACCCGACGCTGACGATCATATGCGGGTGCTGGCGCGGCAGATGAGGAGCACGTGGACGGATGCCGTGATCACCGCGTGGGGACTGTACACGGCTCTGGCTGGGTGCCGGGACTGTCTGGCCGTGCGGGTGCCGTCGATGATGCGGGGGGCGGCGGAGTCGTTGCGGGTGCCGGGTGCGGTCGCCCGCGCGTTGCCGGTCGTGACCGTTCTGCGTCCGAGTGCCAGCTTCGCCGAGGTGCTGTCGGTGGTGGGGTCACAGGTCCGGGATCTGAAGGACAACTGCGCGATCGAGGACCACCAGCTTGCCCGTCTGTGGACGGGGGGAGAGCGTTCCTATCTGGCGCTGCCGTCGGTGAACATCAAGATTTTCAGGTCGGCGCCGGTCTTCGGGGCGGTCCCGGGGGTCACGGAGCTGATCAATCCGGGTCCGACGGGTGCGTTGGACCTTTCGGTCTACGGCAGCCCCGGGCGGGGTTTGCGGATGGATGTCTCCGGCCGTTCGCCGCTGGTGCCGGAAGACGCGGCCGACCGGCACGCAGCCGCGTTCGGGCTGTTCCTCGGCCATCTCCTAAGTGGTCCTGCGGACAGGACACTCCACGACCTCGCCGAACTCACGACCACGCCCTCCTCAGTCATTTCCTCCTCGACTGATGTCGTGTCGGTTGAGGCGGTGTCTGTGGGTGTGGAGATGGCGGCTCCCGCGCTGACGGTGGACGGGCTGGTTCGGGATCAGGTGGTGCGTTCTCCTGGTGCGGTTGCGGTGGTGGATGACACGGGTGGTGGGGAGTGGGGGTATGCGGGCTTTGACGCGCGGGTGAACGCTTTGGCTCATCTGCTGGCCGAGGGGGGTGTGGTGGTAGGTGGCCGGGTAGCGGTGGCTTTGCCGCGTTCGGCGGATCTGGTGGTTGCTCTCGCCGCTGTTCTCCGTGCCGGCGCCGCGTATGTTCCCCTCGATCCGGGGTATCCGGCTGAGCGCATGACAGCGATCCTGGCGGACAGCGCCGCCCGGGTGGTGGTCACTGACGCTGCGACGGCGGCGGCCCATGCTGGTGTTTTCACGGCCGTGAACGTGGCCACTGTCGTCCTCGATGAGGATGCTGTTCGTGGCCGGCTGGAACACGGCACTTCCGACGGGCCCGCGCTGTCACGTCCTGTCACACCCGAGGACACCGCCTATGTGATTTTCACGTCTGGTACCACCGGTCGACCTAAAGGTGTCGCGGTGTCTCATGCGGCCGTGGTGAACCGGCTGCTCTGGGGGCGGGAAGCGCTCGGGTTCTCGCCGGCCGATCGGGTGCTGCTGAAAACACCGTTCACGTTCGACGTATCGGTACCGGAGTTCTTCCTCCCCCTGATCGTCGGTGGGGTCGTCGTGGTCGCCCGTGACGGCTCGCACGGCGATCCGAATTATATCGCCGGTGTGCTGCGCAGACAGCGGATCACGAGCGTGCATTTCGTCCCGTCGATGCTGCAGGCGTTCCTCGACTCGGAAGCAGAGACCGGGTCGTTCCCGGACGTGCGGCTGGTGTCGTTCACCGGAGAGGCGCTACCGGTGGCGGCGGCCCTCGGGGCCCGAGAGGTGTTCGACCGGGCGGAGCTGTTCAACCTGTACGGGCCGACCGAAGCGGCGGTCGAGATCGCCAGCTACGGCATCACCCAGCTGCATGCAGATGCGGGCTCGACACCGATCGGCCGGCCGGTGTTCAACTCCTACGTGCGGGTGCTGGACGGATGGCTGCGCCCGGTACCAGCCGGGGTGACGGGTGAGCTGTACCTGGGTGGCGTGCAGCTCGCGGACGGCTATGCGGGCCGAGCGGGGCTCACAGCCGAGAGGTTCGTCGCCGACCCTCACGGCGCCCCCGACACACGGCTGTACCGGACGGGGGACCTGGCCCGGTGGAACGGCCACGGCGAGCTGGAGTACCTCGGCCGGACCGACGACCAGGTCAAGGTGCGCGGGTTCCGGATCGAACTCGACGAGATCCGCACCGCCCTCGAACGCCATCCCACCGTCTCAGGTGCCGCAGTCACCGCGCTCGATCACCCCGCCGGCGGGAAGTACCTCGCCGCCTACATCACCACCAGCCCGACCGCCCCATCAGCGCCGGTGGACCAGGCGGCGCTGGCCGAGGTGCTGCGGGACCACACCACCACACTCCTACCGGAGTACATGGTCCCCACGTCGTTCACCCACCTCGATGCACTCCCCACCACCCCCAGCGGAAAACTCGACCGGAAAGCACTACCCACCCCGGACCTCACCGCCGGATCCGGTGGCGGCCGGGCACCTGAGACCAACACCGAACTGTCCCTCGCCGCTGTTTTCCGCGACGTCCTCGCACTCCCCGACGGCACACCCCTGTCAGCCGACGACGACTTCTTCCGACTCGGCGGTGACAGCATCCTCGCGATACGCCTTGTTGCGCGCGCGTCAAAACGGCAGCACGCTTTCACCCTGCGGGACGTCTTCGAGCAGCGAACCGTCGCCAAGCTGTCCAAAAAGATCACCCAAGAAGTCGAGGCCAAGGCGATGCCAGCAAGCAACGTCGCCGTGCCCGCCTCGCCTACTCTCGAGAGACTACGTGAGTCGCGCGACGATCCGAACTCATGGGTCCTGACCGAAACCGCCGTTCTCCCCATCCGGCTATCGCACGACGCGATACTGGCCGCCTACACTTCTCTCGTTCAAGCTCATGACCTGCTTCGCTTGTCGGTTCAGACGGTGAGCCGTCGGCTGTGGCTCACCTGGGCAAACCCTATGACAACTGTCGCGCCGACTGTCTCCAGACTGCATCTCGCAGACGCCCCGCCCGCCACGAAGCTGACAGATCTTCGGGCGATGGCCAGCCAGCTGATCGATATCACCGATGCACGGCCGTCGGGCCTCGCCTACGCAAGCACCTCGACGCAGACCTACATTGCGCTTGCGGTACATGCTGCCGCGGCCGATCGATACACCGTGCACCAGCTACTGAAGGCCCTCCGGCCGCTCATTGATGCAAACGCCAGCAAGAGCAGTCCATCAGCACCATCCGTCGCAGCGACCTTGAGTGAAGTCGCCGATATCGCCGCGGCGCTCGAAACGGATCAGATCGCGAACCAGGTCGCGGTGATCGAGCGCACGGGTTCACTCGACGAGACACTGTACTCGGCTGGCCGAGCTCGGGTCATACACTGGTACGGCTCTCGCACCGACGCCACCGCCCGTGAGACCATCCGACGAACACTGCACGCGACAGGGTACGGATCAAGACTCGGCGGTGCCGTAGATCACGAATCTCCGCTTCTGCCAGCTGCCGACCTGCGGCCGCTTGGCCCGATGACGGCAACCGTTCCCGTGCCTATCGAGCAGAAAAACTGGCAGCAAAGTCCTGGGGTCGCATTGGCACGCTACGGCAGCGGCTCGGGCAGGCGCCACCTAGCCGGCGTACCGATCGCGCCGATACTTGTCAGCCGATCCTATTCCGCCAATGCAGAATCCTTGGCAATCGAACCGACCGAGGCGGCGTACCGCGCGGTGATCCGATACCGGGTGCAAGCCGACAGCACCGTGCTGAAAGTCATCGGGTTCACCCAGGCCGTGACGCTGGCATTCGAGAACGCGCTGAGCAAAGTCGACGACAGCACCGATCGGTGATTCTAGCGCCCACAGTCCACCTCGATCGTCGCGCCGACCGCGCGCCAGATCTGCTGCCCGGCAGGGGCAGGTTCGCCAGGCCGGTGTTCCTGCCGTGGCGGATCCGGTCATCGCAGCCGCCGCAGTGGCGGATCAGCAGGACGGCAAGCTGGTCTCGGCGGCGGCTCACCGCGGACGCAGCAATCCCTTGCCCGTCGACGTCAGTGACACGTGGCCCGGCGCCGGGATGCGGGCGATCGCGGCGGACGACGACCCCCACGCCCAGCGGCCAGTCGGACAGGTCGAGCAGCCCGGCCCGTCCGCCGCTACGACTGGAATCAGGTAATGGAGGCGGCGTCGTGCAGGCTGTCGAACAGGGCCGCGCGGCGCATGTAGGCGCGCGCGCTGTCGAGGTTCTCGGCCGTGCCACGCAGCTGGTCGAGGTTCTGTCGGCGCACGGCGGGGTCGCGTTCCTCCAGCAGTCGCTTGTTGGCGATCGTCTGGGCCTGTACATAGTTCAGCGCGGCGTGCCGGCGCTGGCGGCTGTAGAGATCGAGCAGCTCGTCGCCGGCCTGACCATGGATCACCTGGGGAAGCTTCTCCGCGAGGTTGATGGCATCATGGATACCACCGTTCATGCCCATGCCGCCGATCGGGTTGTTGACGTGCGCGCTGTCTCCGGCGAGCAGTATGCGGCCTTTATGCAAGGTCGCGGCGACGCGTTGATTGACCCGGTAGACCCGGGCGTACTCGACGTCGTAGGGATCCGTCTTGGGGAAGAACTTCTGCAGCCGCTGTTCGACCCGAGCTGCCGACAGCGCGGTGGTGTCGTCTTCGCCCTGGCCGATCGGCAGGATCAGCCGCCAGAGGCCGTCGGGCGTCTCTCCACGCACCTTGAACAGGTTGGCCCACTCGTCAGGGTCGGAGAAGTAGTTCCGCAGCGACAGATTCGACTTCACGCTCTTGAAATCGAACCCGGTCGCGATCTTGATGAACCGCTCCGGATAGGTGAACCCTTCGAAATCGATGCCGGCGAGCTTGCGCACCGTTGACCGGCCGCCGTCACAGCCGATGACATAGGCCGCCGCCATGCGCTCCGTGCCCGCGGGCGAGGTGTACTCCACCTCGATGCCGTTCGCGACCGCGGTGAGACCGGTGAGGGCGTGGGAGAACCGCATGTCGAAGTCGGCTCCGTCGGCGTACTCCGCAGCGATCGAGGCGGTCAGCTTGTACTGCTCGTACTGCAGTACATAGGGAAACCTGATCTCGTCCTTCAGCCGGGCGAGATCGAACTCCGCCACCAGCTCACCGGTCGGCCGGTCGTGGAAGCGATAGGTGCTCGAGACCAGGCTGTGCGGCGTGATCTTCTCGACGATGCCCAGTTCGTCGAGCATCTCCAGCGTGCTCGGATGAATGGTCGCGGCGCGCTGGTCCTGCACCGGTACCGGCTCCGACTCGAGCACGGTGACCGGAATGCCCTGCCGGTTGAGTGCCAGTGCGCACACCATTCCGACCGGTCCAGCTCCGACGATGACGACCCGGGTCCTGCGCTGCGATGAGATCATCGCTCAGGCGAGCGATCCGGTGCGTCGCCCGACCACCATGCCCGCGATCAGACCGGCACCCGTCGGGTAGTTCCCGCTGAAGAGGCCGCCGAGCGCCTCACCGCAGACGAAGAGCCCGGGGATGGGTGCACCCGACGGATCGAGAACCCGGCCGTCGACGTCGCCGCGGAGCCCGCCGAAAGTGAAGCTGATCCCACACGTCACCTGATACGCGTAGTAGGGCGGCGCCTCGATCGCTGACGCCCAGTTGCTCTTGATCGGCTCCACCATCGCTCGGCGACCGTCCTTGATCGTCGGATCGAGCGGGCGGCTGGTGTCGATCGACGAATTGAAATCGCGAACGGTCTCCACGAACGCCTCGACGTCGACGTCCATGGCCACGGCAAGATCTTTTAGGGTGTTGGAGACGACCGGGTCGATCCCAGGCATTTCATACTCGTACCCGTCGAGCATCGAACGCGAGTTCGCATCGAAGACCTGAAACGCCACCGAGCCGGGCTGCTCCAGTATCACCTTGCCGTACTTCGCGTAGGTGTAGTTGCGAAAGTCCGCACCCTCGTCGAGGAATCGTCGACCCCGCCTGTTGACAATGATGCCGAATGGGTAGCCGTACCGGCTGAGTCGGTTCGTCAGCATACGATTGCTCTCGTTCTCGGGATATGAGGCGTCCCAGGGCACGCTGTGACATGTGGACCAGTCGCCGCCACGATCCGCACCGATCTCCAGGGCCGCACCGATCAGGTCCCCGGTGTTGTACGGCGTGCCCCGAACCTTCGCGTGCTGCCAGCCGTCTCCCAGGTGGCGCTGCCGCCACTGCGCGTTCGCCTCGAAACCACCGCTGGCGATCACCACCGACTCCGCCGTGATCTCCTGATCGCCCGCGCGCACGCCGACGACCGAGTCGCCGTCGGTCAGCAGCCCCGTGACCGGGCAACCGTAGCGCGTCTCGACCCCGAGTCCTGAGGCGATGCGCTCGTGGTCGGACATCAGCCCGGGGCCCCCGTCGACGTTACACACGTGCGTTCCGCCCCAGAACACGAAGGTTCCGTCGGCGTTCTGGTGAGCCTGCCGCTCGTACATCAGCCGGTATCGCACCCCCAGCTCGTGCAGCCAGCGGACCGCGTCGCGCGAACCTTCGACGACGGCCGCGGCAAGTTCCCTGTCGCCGCGGCCCTGCGTGATCCGGTCCAGGTCGGCCAGGAACTCCGCGGCCAGGTACGGCGGAACCTCGGTACGCCCGTGGCGCTCGTCAGCCTCAAGTATCCCGAGCAGATCGTCGAACCCGGCGTGCACCATCCGGGTCGCACCGAGCGTGTAGTAGCTGTTTCCCCCGGCCTGGGCACGCGGCGCTTTCTCCAACAGCACCACGCGGCGCCCGTGTTCGGCTGCCGCGTGAGCCGCACAGTACCCGGCGTTACCCCCGCCGACCACAACAACATCCGCGCTGTGCATGACCACCTCGTCGCCGTATCCGACCCCCGAGAACACCTCGCGTCGAGCGATTCCGTTCGACGAGTGCCTACTTCTGCTCGCGCTGCAGCCGCTTGCTGACCTTGCCGACAGCGGTGTATGGGAACTCGTCGACCACCTCCACGAAATCGGGCAGCTTGAACGTCGCGAGGCCCCACTCCTGGAGGAACCGACGCAGCTTGCTCAGGGTGAGGTCGGCCGCGTCCGCCGGCGACCGGGGGATCAGGTACGCCTTGATGCGCTCACCGAGCACCTCGTCGTCGACTCCGATCACCGAGACGTTGTGCACGCCGCCGTGCGCGAGGCACGCGTTCTCCAGCTCCTCGGGCGCAATCTTCTCGCCGCCACGGTTGATCTGGTCCTTTGACCGGCCCACGACCCTGATGAACCCACGCTCGTCCCGCTCGACGATGTCACCAGTGCGGTAGAAGCCATCACCGGTGAATGCCAGGGCGTTCTGCTCGGGGTTGCGGTAGTACCCGCGGATCACCGACGGCCCCCGGGTCAGCAGGTGACCGGGCGCTGCGGGCGGCACGTCGTTTCCCTCGTCGTCGATGACCCGGATCTCGTCGGCCGCCGAGGCTGGCCGGCCCTGGTATCGCACCTGGGTCTCCGAATCGACGTCTGCAGGGTTGCTGACGACCAGGCCTTCGCCCATCCCGAAGCTCTGGGACAGCTCCATGCCGAGCACCGGCTCGACCCGCCGCGCCACCTCCTCGCTGAGCTTCGCACCTCCGCACATGATCACTTTCATGCTGGACAGATCGTAGGCGTCGCGCAGCGAGGTGTTCAGCCAGAACAGCAGGATCGGGGGCACCAACGTCACCCGGTTCGCGCGGTGCTTCTCGATCAACGGGAACACCACATCGGGGCTGCCGTTCGGCGCGATGACAATCGTCGCGCCCACGCTGAACGCGCCGAGGAAGCCGGGCGAACGCGTCGACATGCTGTGGCAGATCGGCATCACCAGCAGATGCACGGTCTGCTCGGTGATGCCCCGTTCCCCAACGCTTCTGCGCAGCGCATAGCCGTACGTGTGATGGGTGTGCGGCATCAGCTTGGGAACGCCAGTCGTGCCGCCCGACATCTGCAGCAGTGCGACGTCCTGCGGGCTACATCGCCGCACGTGCTCGAGTGACCCCTTCGAAAGCAGCGCGTCGTACTCGGCGCCGCCGCCGCCACGATCGAGTATCACCGTGTGTTTCAGGCTGGTCCAACGGCCCTTCAGGTCGGCCGCCAGGGCGGCGAGATCAGTACCGCTGTCCGACGCGACGGTGATGTAGGCCCGCGCCTCGGCGATCTCGACGAAATGCTCGATCTCCGCGCGACGGTGCGCGATTGGCGCGACCACCGGAATCACCCCGAGTTCCCACAGGGCGAAGACGAACACGATGTACTCGTAGGTGTTGGGCAGATGCACGACCACTCGGTCGCCACGACCCAGCCCCAGATCCTGCAGACCAGCCGCCAGGCAGAGGACTTCGTCGGTGAGCTGCCGGTAGCTCAGCCGGGTTTCGCGGTCGATGACTGCGAGCTTGTCGGGGTGGCGTTCCGCCGTGGCGAAGAGCATCTCGGGAAGGGTCTGATCGTGCCAGTATCCCTCTGCAAGGTACTCGTTCACTGTTTCCGGCGGATAGGGTACGACGCCGTCAAGGGTCAGCGGTTGAATGCTCATCGGACTTCCTTGGGGTCGGCGTCTCGTGACCTGGCGGCATCGGCGGCGCGTGGAGCTGCCGATGCCGATCCGGTCGTCGACGAGCGATTGAGCGCAGGAGGTTCAGGCCGTCGTCCGTCGTCGAATCGTGCTCAGCCCAGGTTCACCACGGCTTCGAGGCCGATCGTGATCCCGGGCAGACCCGGGACGGCACGCAGCGCGGCGAGCACTCCCGGCATGAGGGACTCGCGTGTGACGGAGTCGTAGCGCAGCCGCAGGATCTCTCCCTGGGACCCGAACAGCACCTCCTGTGAGGACATGAAGCCGCGTACACGCACCGCGTGGACCTTGATTCCCTCGATCTGCCCACCGCGTGTTCCATGCGGGTCACGAGAGGTGGCATCGGGCGAGGTAGCGCAACCTGCCTCCGCTCGGGACCTGGAGATCAGTTCGGCCGTGTGCTGGGCCGTACCGGATGGCGCGTCCACCTTGTCGGGATGATGCATCTCGATGATCTCGACGGACTCGAAGTGCGGGGCAGCCTTCGCTGCGAACTGGGTCAGGAGCACCGCGCCCACCGAGAAGTTCGGGACGACGAAAACGTTGACCTCATCGCGTTCGACGAGTGCGGCGCGAATTTTCTGGACAGCTTCATCACCGAAGCCGGACGATCCCACGACGACGTGAATCCCCTGCTCGATGCACCACTGGACCTGCTCGTGCGCCGGGCCCGGCGGGGAGAACACGAGCACGACATCGGCCTTCTTGTCGACGATCTCCTGCAGGTCGTCATCGATATCGATCTCGGCGGCCACACTCAGGTCGGAAGTGGCCGCGATTGCACGAACGGATGCCTCACCCATGCGCCCGCGTGCTCCCAGGACAGCAACTTGATTCATGAGGAAAGGTTAACTTAAGTCATTCGAGCGACGCAAGGCTGTCTGTTGCGAGCTGCGCGGAAGCAGAGCGCTCGCCAAGCAGGGGTGGTCAGCCTTGATTGAATTGGTGTATGGCGGCTCCAGTGAAGTCGTGGTCGGTCGTCGAGGCGCTTCCGCCGCCGGTTCGATTGACAGCGTTTGCGCTGGTGGTGGGGCTGTTCAGCTCGAGCGGGAGATTCCGGTCCGCTTTTTGCGCAGGCCAGAATTGCCATCGACAGGATGGCAGCCGGCAGGATCAGCCAACAAGATCCCGCGACTGTCAGCCGCCCGCAATGGCCTCGACTGAAAAGCTACGACACTAACACGTTTTCATCACCGGCAGCCCCACTGGGCGCCGACTGAGTCAACAAGTCCTAATGGATTAGCACAGATCGTCGCCCGGGTCCCACAAACCTCGGACGCAACGCGGCTCGGGTCTGCCGTCAGCGCATCCACCATCTCCTCGACTCCTTCTTCCCAGCCGGGCACACCGCCGTGCGCTCACTCGCCGGCGGCAGCCCCCGCGACCTCCTGACTGGCGATGAAGTCGCGCAGCGACTTGGGCCGCAGGTCGGTCCAGGTCTGGTCGATCCAGTCGAGCACCTCCTGCCTGGGCCTGCCGTCCGGCTCGCCGTAGACGATCGTCCAGCCACCGGGCACCGGCTTGAACGTGGGCCAGAGCGAGTACTGCTCCTCATGGTTGATGAGCGCGTAGAACGCGCCATCCTCGTCGTCGAACGGGTTCTTCGCCATCATGTGTTCTCCATCTGCCTGTGGGAACGGGCCGTCAGCTGCCCGTCGCCAGGTGAGATCTGTGTGCGCCGACCGCGGGCCTCGAGAATCTCGCCGACGCGCACGGTCCCCGAGGTCGCGCAACGTGACGCTGACGCCCCCCGGGCCCTCGCACAGGCTCTCGATCTCGGTGACGCGGTGCACGAACAGCTGCCGCAGGCCGCGTAGCCTCTCGTCGTACTCCCGTCGGTACAGATCGTCGATGAGCTCGACGTCGACGGCCGCATAGTTCGTCGACCAGTGCCGGCGCAGCAGGTTCTGTCTGACGTCGGGCGGGGCGGTGTAGTACTCCCCGACGGAACCGGGGTCGAAGATACGGTTCGCATACGGGGAGTTGTCGGCGGACATAGCCGAAGCTGCGGATGGAGGCGTGCACCTCCGCCGTCGGGTAGGTGTCGTGCAGGTAGGCGGCAACCTCTGCCGCGCTCTGCCCGGCGCCCGCGACGAGGAACCGCCCGTGCGGCGTGGAGGGCAACCGGTCGAGGCTGCCGAGCAAGCCGTGGTTGTGGAACACCCGGGGTCCGGCCTCGATCCCGTCCGGGAGCACGGGGCTCAGCCCGGTCGCGACCACGACCACCCGCGCCCGGACCTCCTCGCGACCGCCCGACACCGTGACGGTGAAGGCCGCGCCATCGTGGTCGACGCGGGCCGCCCTTGCCCCGTAGGAGACGGGCACGTCCACCCGTGCGGCCGCCCATGCGAGGTAGTTGCGGAACTCGAGCCGAGTGGGGAAAAAGCTCTTCAGGTTGATGAAGTCGCTCAGCCGCCCGCGCTCGTGCAGGTAGTTCAGAAAGCTGTACGAGCTGGTCGGCGAGCGCATGGTCGCGAGATCCTTGAGGAAGCTGATCTGCATGGTCGCGCCCGACAGCAGCATGCCGTCGTGCCATCCGAACCTCGGCTGGACCTCCACGAAGCGGATGGTCACCCGGTCGGCGGGCGGCCGGGCACTGTTGCGCTCCTCAATGGCGATGGCCAGGCTCAGATTGGCCGACCCGAAACCGATACCTACGATGTCGACCACATCGGGTGGCATGCCCACCTCATCCGACCGAATGTTCACTTTCCTCATCGACCTCACGCGGCAGCCGACCCGGCCGGCTCGGCAAGAAAGTCGAGGATGAGCCGGTTCACCGCTTCAGGCTGCTCGAGATAGCCGTAGTGCCCGGCGTCGGGCACCTCGACGTACCGCGCAGTCGGGACGATGTCGGCGAGCTCGCGTCCGAGGTAGGCCGGAATCATCAGGTCGTCGGCGAAGCCGATCACCAGCAATGGTCGGGTGATGGCTCGGTACGCGGCACCGCGATCTCCGAGCCGTTCGGAGGCGCCGAGCTGGCCACGCTCACCCGACGACGCCGGACCCGCGGAGTACTCCAGAACCGCGAGCCAGTCGTTGGCCTTCATCTCGTCCAGCAGTGTCGCGGGCGAGAGGTTCAGCAGAGCCTCGACCGCTGCCTTGTACGCCTTCGGCAGCACGATCTTCTGGTCGAACAGCTCCTGTTCTCCCCGGGTGAGCAGCTGGCCGACGTCGTCGATGCGGGTGTGACCACCCATCGCGACGGCAGAGCGCACCAGGTCGGGGCGCGCGAGGAGCAGTTCCTGCACGACCCGCGCCCCGAGCGAGGTTCCGATCACGTGCGCCGGGGTACCGAAGCGCTCGATGAGCGCGACCAGATCGTCAACGAGCTCCGAGACGGCGATGTCGGGGCACGACGTGGCGGTCTGCCCAGGCACCGGGCTGATGCCCCGGTTGTCGTAGGTGACGACCCGGTACCCCGCCTCGACGAGGGCGGGCGCCTGGTGCGGCATCCACACCTGCCCTTTCGCTCCCGTTCCCATCACCAGCACGACAAGAGGGTTGACGGCATCGCCATACTCGTCGTAGTGCAGGGCGATTCCGTTCACGAGCATCGTGGGCATTGCGTCTCCTTGTCGGAGGGGCGGCACGATCGCACAACCAGTCGTCACATCCGCCCGTGCCAGACGAGATTCACTCGGACGACCCGGCGTCGTCGTTCGTCGACGCCGCCAGCACCTCAAGCCAACGTGACACCCGCTGGTCCTCGGCGAGCGTAATGAAGTCGATGCCCGCCACACCGGCACTGCGCCACCGCTCGACCAGTTCCAGGAGCCGGACGGAATCCATGCCCTGCGCGCGCAGGTCTCCGGTCTGATCCACATCGCTCACCTCGATGTACAGGACATCGGCGACGTCGGCCAGCACTCGGTTATCGCTGATCCTCATGATTCTCCTCTGGGTTACCGAAACCGCGCTTTCACACGTCCGTCGCTGTCGGGTAGGACGCCAGCGTCTCGAGCGACCGCATCCACAGCTCCTGCAGTTCGCTCACTTCCGCCGCGCTGAGGATCCCCGCCGCATAAACGATGTTTCCCCGCAACGTCCACTCGCTGTTCTCGCCGCTCTGTACCGCCACCAGAGAAATGTCCAACACACCCATCAGAGGCATCGTCCGGGCCGCGGAGCCGACGATGCCGGGAGACTCGGGGGCCAGCTGCCATGCGCTGTCCCGCACGACGCCGCCGGGGCCGAACTGGCCAAGATAGTTGAATCCGATCTGCGGCACCACGCCGTCCGCCAACCGGCCCGCGCCGCCAGGAGCGAGCTCACGAAGCACCCCGTAGCCGATGCCGCGATCGGGCACCGCCCGCAGTTGCTCCTTCACCCGCCTCACCACAGCTGCGGAAGCTCCCGGATCCGTCAGCGCCTTGACGGGATCGATGTCGACGGTGTCCAGCCCGACCGGGAACCATGTCGTGAACCACCCCACCGTGCGCGCCAGATCGCTTCCGGGCACGAACGTCTCCTCGCGCCCGTGACCTTCGAGTCCGATCAGCACCCGTCGATGACCGACCCCTCGCCTCGCCCGCCACACCCCGACAGCGATCGTCAACGAGCCGAGCAGCACATCGTTGATCTCGGCGGCCAGGGCACCAGGCACCTCCTTCAGTACCGGGCCGGAGACCTTCGCGGGAACCTGGATCGTGAGGATCTCCGCTGCGCCGCGCGTGTCGAGCGCTGCGTCCAGCGGACGGGAACCGAGCAACGGGTCATCCGCCGTGACAGTCCCGGCCCAGTAGTCCGCCTGCGCGCTCACATCCTGCTCAGCGGCGCGGCCCGTGAGCATCTCCGCCCAGGTCAGCAAGCTGGTGCCCACCGGCAGCAGCGGCTGCGCGGTGCGGCCGGTCTCCAGCTCCCAGGCCTGCCGAAGATCCTCTTCAAGAACCCGCCAGGACACCCCGTCGACGGCCAGATGGTGAACGACCAGCAGCAGGCGGCTTGTCGCATCGGCGCAGCCGGTGTACCAGACCGCCCGCCACAGGATGCCGGCGTCGAGGCGCAGCGAACGCGCCAGTTCCTCCACCCGCGCCCGGTTGCCGCTGCGCCAGGCCGGATCCGGCCACGCCGGCCTCAGCGCCTCGATCACCACCTGATCCCGCGCGACTTCAGCAGCGCGGGCCGGGACCTCAAACCGGAAGGATCCGTCGGGAGCCGTCGCGAGGCAACCGCCCAGCGCCGCATGGTGCGCGACGACCCTGTTTAGTACCCGCAGCAACATATCGTGTGTCATTCCGGCTGGCACCACGAATGTGACCGCCTGCACCAGGGTCGAGAATCCAGGCAGATCGACTTCCTTGTTCGCGATCGGCCACAACCTGGCGGACCGCAGATCCTTCCGGGGGGCGGTGGGCTCCGCCGACGCCGACTGGCGTGCATCAGAAAGACGGGCCAGCCCGGTCACCGTCCGCGTCGAGAAGACGTCCGCGGCCGAGATGACGACACCCGTACGCCGCATCCGGGACACCAGCTGGATCGACAGGATGCTGTCCCCGCCCAGCTGGAAGAAGTCGTCCTCGACAGACAGCTGAACATCGTCGTTCAGCCCCAGCAGGTCACGGACGACAGCGAGGACAGCTCGCTCCGTGTCCGTTGCGGGTGGACGCCCGTGGGCGGTCGACTGCCCGAGATCGGGGGCGGGCAGTGCCCGCCGGTCGAGCTTGCCGGTGGTGGTCAACGGGAAGGCCTCAAGACGGTTGTAGGAGGCGGGGATCATGTAGTCGGGGAGGTGCTGCGCGGCATACTCACGAAGCGACCGGCGAAGCACATCATCATCACCACCACCCACACCGGCCGTCGTGACATAGGCAGCCAGAAACTTTCCACCCGAAGGATGATCCGCCGCGATCACCTCGGCCCGCACCACCTCCGGATGCCCCGCCAGCACATCCCGGATCTCCCCCGGCTCGATCCGATACCCACGAATCTTCGTCTGCTCGTCAGCACGACCGAGATAGTCAATACGCCCCTCGTCGTTCCACCGAGCCAGATCACCCGTCCGATACATCCGCGCCCCCGGCTCCCACGGGCACGCCACGAACCGCTCAGCAGCCAACGCAGCCTGCTCCCAGTAACCCCGCGCATTACCCGCACCCGCCAGATACAACTCGCCCGCAACACCCGGCAACGCAAACTGCAGGTTCTGATCCAGGATGTACGCCCGAGTATTGAAGATAGGCGTACCCACACTCGGATTCGAACTGTCCGCAAGATCCGCACCAAGCGCATTGATCGTGTACTCGGTCGGCCCGTACAGATTGTACGACTCCACCCCCGGCGCATCCCGCAGCTGCTGCCACAACCGCTCCGGCACCGCCTCACCGCCAAGCGACACGAACACCACACCCGTCGCCTCCGCCGACACCGACCTGCCCGCCGGCCGATCACGCTCCAACAAACCCTCGTCCACCAGCACCTGCCCGTACGAGGGCGTCACATCAAAACCATCAATACGCTGCTCGTCGTAATACGCCAGCAACCGCTGCGGATCCCGACGCATCTCCTCGTTGATCACATACACCGAATGGCCGTTCAGCAGCCAGAACAACTGCTCCCACGACGCATCGAACGAGAAAGACGTCGTATGCGCGATCCGCAGCCGCCGCCCACCCTGATGCGCCACCACCCGATCGAAGATCTTCTCCACATGATTGGCATACATGTTCGTCAGACCCCGATAACCGACCGCCACACCCTTCGGCCGACCCGTCGAACCAGACGTGAAAATGATGTACGCCAGATGATCCAACGACACCTCCCCGCCCCGCTCGACCACCGTCACCGGCCCATCCGCCAACTCCCCGACCCGCGCCCGCACCACCACATCGTCGAGATTCACCACCCGCCCCGCCACGGACCCCAACCGCGCCACATCACGATCAGTCACCAGCGTGACCGTCGGACCCGCCACCGCCAGCATGTAACCAATCCGCTCATCCGGCAGCTCCGCATCCACCGGCACATACGCCGCACCCACCACGAACACCGCGAACATCGCGATGACCATCCGCTCGTCACGCGGCAGCAACAACGCAACCCGATGCTCCGGGCCAACCCCCCACTCCAACAGCAGCCGCGCATACCGATTCACCTCCGCAGACAAACCCGCAAACGTGAAACTCCGCGCACCCGCCACCAACGCGATCTCCCCCGGCGACCGCACCACCTGACCAGCAAAAAGACCCGCAACAGTGACGCCGGCGAACTCGACTGGACGTCCAGCGGTCCAGGACTCGACAGCGACTCTCTCGTTCGCGATCAGCAGATCGACTTCGGCGATGGTTCGGTTCGGATCCTCGGCGATCGCGCCAAGGATCTTCTGAATCACGCCGAGGAAACGAACCGCCGTTTTCTCCTCGAAGAGATCCGTGCTGAATGTCAGCAGTACGGATGCGCCGGCATCGGAGTCGACCAGATAGAGATCGAGGTCTCCCTTGACGGCACCCAGCCCCACCATGCGAGGCCGCACGACGAGATCCCCGGTCGCTGGATCCGCTCGGCGCCCGGTGCCACGCTGGTAGGTGAGCATGACCTGAAACACCGGATTTCTGCCGACGACCCGGTCAGCCGAGATCGCCGTGACGATCTGGTCGAAAGGCGCCGCCTGATGCTCGAAGCCGTCCAGCACGGTCTGCTTCACCCGAGCGAGAACATCGGCGAACGTGTCACCGGGGAAGAATCTGTGGCGGAGCGGAATCGTGTTCACGAAGTATCCGACGACGCCTTCGAGACCATCCTCGGTACGACCGCCGACCGGGGCACCGAGAACGACATCGTCACTCGCGCTCATGACCGACATCGCCAGGGCGACGGCGGCCTGGGAGATCATGAACATCGAGACCCCGTACGCATCCTCGACGCGCCGCAGATCAGCCACGACATCGGAGGAGACGGTCAGGGAGACGTCTGCTGCACGGTAGGTCGGTTCGGCTGGCCGGGGCCGGTGGGGGCTTATCGTGGATTCACCAGGAGCGTCCGCCAGGGTGTCCGCCCAGTACCTCAGATGGTGGTACAAAGCGGATTCCGGATCGGTGGGCTGACCGAGCACGGTCTGTTGCCAGACCGCATAGTCCGCGTACTGGATCCGGACCGGCTCCCAGGCCGGCGTCTGCCCCTTGCTGCGCGCCGCGTAGGCGACGAAGAGGTCTTCCAGCAGCGTCGGCGTGGACCATTCGTCGACGGCGTGGTGATGCACCGCGAGGACGAGGATCCACTCGGCGGCACCCACCCGCAGCAGACCGGAGCGGACCGGGATGTCCGCGGCGAGGTCGAACCGGCTCCGCACGAGTTCCCGAAGACGCCGGTCGACCGCGTCCTGCCCCGCCCCGATGAAGTCCTCGGGAACCAGCGGCACGCGCAAGGCCGCCGCCTCCGCCGTGAGGATCTCCTGATGGAGCTGCCCGTCGTCGCCCACGATCAACGTTCGCAGCGCCTCGTGGCGGGTCATAACATCGTGCACCGCCGACCGCAGGGCGGCCTCGTCAAGTTCTCCGGACAGGTGCCGGATCAGCGGGACGACATAGCGGGCTCCCGGGCCACCCATCTGCTCGATGACCCACAGGGACCGCTGCCCGTACGTCACAGGCAGGACATCCGGGCGTGGCAGCTCGCCTACTCGTGGTATTGGGGAGACGGCCTGGGTCCCTGCGTCGACGACCCGCGCCAGTCCTTCGATCGTGGCCTGCTCGAATATGTCCCGCAGGGTCAGCGCCGAGCCTAGGGCCGCATTGGCCCGCGCGACGACGCGGGTTGCCAGCAACGAGTGACCACCCAGCCGGAAGAAGTCATCGTTCGCTCGTAGACCGACCTCGGCCCCGAGGCCCAAGACCGCCCGGAACACTTCCGCCAGCGAGTGCTCGGCCGGCGTCTCAAGCGCGCGCCCGTCGGTGCCGGTGATCTCACTGAGATCGGGGGCGGGCAGTGCCCGCCGGTCCAGCTTCCCGTTGACCGTGGTCGCGAAGGCCTCAAGACGGTTGTAGGAGGCGGGGATCATGTAGTCGGGGAGGTGCTGCGCGGCATACTCACGAAGCGACCGGCGAAGCACATCATCATCACCACCACCCACACCGGCCGTCGTGACATAGGCAGCCAGAAACTTTCCACCCGAAGGATGATCCGCCGCGATCACCTCGGCCCGCACCACCTCCGGATGCCCCGCCAGCACATCCCGGATCTCCCCCGGCTCGATCCGATACCCACGAATCTTCGTCTGCTCGTCAGCACGACCGAGATAGTCAATACGCCCCTCGTCGTTCCACCGAGCCAGATCACCCGTCCGATACATCCGCGCCCCCGGCTCCCACGGGCACGCCACGAACCGCTCAGCAGCCAACGCAGCCTGCTCCCAGTAACCCCGCGCATTACCCGCACCCGCCAGATACAACTCGCCCGCAACACCCGGCAACGCAAACTGCAGGTTCTGATCCAGGATGTACGCCCGAGTATTGAAGATAGGCGTACCCACACTCGGATTCGAACTGTCCGCAAGATCCGCACCAAGCGCATTGATCGTGTACTCGGTCGGCCCGTACAGATTGTACGACTCCACCCCCGGCGCATCCCGCAGCTGCTGCCACAACCGCTCCGGCACCGCCTCACCGCCAAGCGACACGAACACCACACCCGTCGCCTCCGCCGACACCGACCTGCCCGCCGGCCGATCACGCTCCAACAAACCCTCGTCCACCAGCACCTGCCCGTACGAGGGCGTCACATCAAAACCATCAATACGCTGCTCGTCGTAATACGCCAGCAACCGCTGCGGATCCCGACGCATCTCCTCGTTGATCACATACACCGAATGGCCGTTCAGCAGCCAGAACAACTGCTCCCACGACGCATCGAACGAGAAAGACGTCGTATGCGCGATCCGCAGCCGCCGCCCACCCTGATGCGCCACCACCCGATCGAAGATCTTCTCCACATGATTGGCATACATGTTCGTCAGACCCCGATAACCGACCGCCACACCCTTCGGCCGACCCGTCGAACCAGACGTGAAAATGATGTACGCCAGATGATCCAACGACACCTCCCCGCCCCGCTCGACCACCGTCACCGGCCCATCCGCCAACTCCCCGACCCGCGCCCGCACCACCACATCGTCGAGATTCACCACCCGCCCCGCCACGGACCCCAACCGCGCCACATCACGATCAGTCACCAGCGTGACCGTCGGACCCGCCACCGCCAGCATGTAACCAATCCGCTCATCCGGCAGCTCCGCATCCACCGGCACATACGCCGCACCCACCACGAACACCGCGAACATCGCGATGACCATCCGCTCGTCACGCGGCAGCAACAACGCAACCCGATGCTCCGGGCCAACCCCCCACTCCAACAGCAGCCGCGCATACCGATTCACCTCCGCAGACAAACCCGCAAACGTGAAACTCCGCGCACCCGCCACCAACGCGATCTCCCCCGGCGACCGCACCACCTGACCAGCAAAAAGACCCGCAACAGTGACGGGTGCCACGTCTCGGTGCAGATCGGCGGCCGGGCCGGTGTGCGGTTCGACCTCATCGGGCAGTAGCACCGCCAGCCCGCCGACCGGCGCGCGCAGACGGCTCGCGATCGCGTTCAGTGTTGCGACGTAACGCGCCAGTATCCGCTCCGCGCTGGCCTTCTCGTACGCGTCGCGGCGGTAGGAAAGCCGTACATGCACGGACGCGGATCCGGCTCGCTGCCATATGTTCACCGCGAACGTCACCGGATAGTGCGTGGCGTCGTCCACGGCGGAGCCGACCACCCGGATGCCGGCCCAGTCACGTTCGTCGCGCACCTGGAAGGGCAGGTTCTGCACCACGAACAACGTGTCGAAAAGCCTCGCCATACCAGCTGACGCCTGAATGCTCGTCAGCGCGGTGTCGGGATGGTCGATGACGCGCAGCTGCTCGGACTGCACCCGCGCGAGCACCTCCTGAGCTGTCTCGAACGGGCTGAGACGCACCCGCATCGGTACCGTGTTGAAGAGCACCCCGATGGTCCGGTCCGCATCAGGAAGCTCGGGCAGGCGGCCGGACACCGTGTTGCCGAACACCACGTCGTTGCTGCCGGTCAGGCGGCTGAGGGCGACAGCCCAGGAGACCTGCAGGACGGTACCCGCTGTCACCCCCGCGGTTCGCGCTGCGCCGAACACCGCAGCAGCAGCGGAGGGATCGAGATCGTAATGCAGATCATCCGTGTCGATCTGCCCCGCGCCGAGATCGCCACCCGCCGGCCAGAGCATCGTCGGGCCGGGCAGTTCGGCGAGATAGTCGCTCCAGGCCCGGGCCGCGGTCTGCGGATCCCGGCCGTCGAGCCATTCAAGATACGAGCGGAACGAGGCCGGGCGGACGCGGTCCGCGTACCCGGGATCCGCATAGATCGTCAGGATCTCCTCGAACAGGGCCTTCAACGACCAGCCGTCCAGCAGAATGTGCTCGAAGCTCATAGCCAGCACCCAGGAGTCGGTCGCTCGCTCGATGAGGGTGAACCGGAGCAGCGGTGGGTTCTGGAAGTCGAAGGGTGCACGTCGTTCGGCTGCCAGGAAGGCGCCGATATCCACCCGGAGCGCGGACCACTCGGTGAGCGAGATGACACGGAACGGTGCATTGGCGGCAGCGGGAATCACCTGCGCCTCACCCGAGGGTACGAAGGCGGCGCGAAGGTTCGGGTACCGGCCGAGCACGATCCGCACGGCGCCCTTCATGCGGTCCGGGTCGACCGCGCCAGCCAGGTCCCTCGTGGCCTGCGAAACGTAGGCGTTGTGGTCATCCGACTCCTGCGCGCGCACCATGTGGTAGAAAATGCCGCGCTGCAACGTGGACAACGGGAGGATCTCGGCGGTCCTTCCGTAGCGGGCCCGGATACGCTTTTCGTCCTCTCCCGAGATCGTGAGACGGTCGGCTCGACGGAGATGAAGCCCGCCTGGCGACGGCCTCGACAGCGCGAGCCCGAAGTCGACCTGGGTGGCCACGGTGGCGATCTGCTGCGCCAACGCGCGCGCGTCCAGGTCGACGCCAGCGGCTGTCTCGACCGCCACCCGGATCGTCTGAGGCTCGGCCGTCAGGTCCGGGCCGATCAGGATGCAGATGTCGAGCTGGATCGGGCTGTCCGCGGGGATCGCGGGAACCGATGCGATGCGCTCCGCCGCGCTGCGGAACACACTGATCCGGATGCTCGGGGCAGGCAGATCGTCGAAGAAACGGTCGAGCTGCGGGCGAGCACGCAGGGACGTGTAGTCAGCCACCCGCTCGGGGCTCAGAGCAGGCGGCAGGTGAGTGCCGCCCGCATTCGTGCTGGTCGCCGGTTCAGCGAGAAGTACCGGGTAGTTCCAGACCGTGAAGGCGTCCGCGGGCTCTCGGCGTTCGACGATCAGCTGGCTTTCACCGAGCGCCCGGTGGAGGGGGCGAGCGATCGCCTCCCACGCCTCACGTGGTGTTGTGCCGCCCGTCTCACGCTGGCCGGAGATGCCGACAGAATGTACCGCGAAGGTCGGTGCTTCGCCTGCCTTCGACGGGAGGCTGACGTCTCCCACCGCGGCGAGCTGGTCGATCCAGTCGTCCCAGAAGGGATCCTCGAGGATCGTGCTGAGCTCGACGTCAGTCCGTTGGTCGCTGCCGGCCCGCGGTGTCTCGATCACCAGCCGGCTCTGCATGGCGTAGCCGGCGACAAGCTCGGTGAGCAGCGCTGCCACCGCGTCGAGGGTCTCGACGTTGTCGTGTGCGGCGACCAGCTGGCCGCTTCCGTCGTCGAGCACCTGCAGCTGCAACCCGGCGTCGCCCAGCGCGAGAGCGACGTGATCAACGGCAGCCCGCCACAGCACGGCGTCCTGGATGTCGAAGGCGGGAAGCGCCAGGCGGAAGGCTGGTCGTTCCTGATCGGAGGCCACCCCTTGAAGCCCGGACTCGACAGCGGCCTGAACCAGCTGCGCAAGATGGACGGCCGCAAGCTCAGGATGGCGCGCACCGAGGGTCAGGAACAGCCGCGTCTTCTGCAGCAGCCGTGCCGAGGTTTCTTCGGAGAACAGTTCCCTGGCCGCGTTCAGGTGCAGCGCCAGCGCACCGTCACCACGCCTCGTGATGGAGTAGACGAGGTCGAACAGGGCGGGCCGGGCCGCACCCGGCCCGCCGCTTGCGACCGGGACGTACGGGGTGAAGGCCCCGGCTGGGCCCTGCTCCGGATCGGCCTGGTCGAGATAGCCGGCCATCACCTGGAAGAGCGGGCTGATCCCGGGGGCACGGACCGGCTGGATCGCCTCGACGACGGCGTCGAAAGGCACCAGCTTGCGCTCGTTCGCCGCCAGCATGCGCTCCCGCATGTTGGCGAGCGCCGGCCCGAATCCGGCCGCCTCGTCGATGTCGGAGCGGACGACGACGGTGTTCACGAAGTAGCCGATCAGATCGGCCAGTTCCGGCAGATCGCGCAGGCTGGTGGGGACACCGATCGGCACCACGGTGCCGCTCCCCTCGCTCCACAGTGCGAGGGTCAGTGCGGTCATCAGCCCCTGTAGCGGTGTCGCCCTGCGCTCGACGAGCAGCGCGTCCACGGCATCGACGTCAGCGGCGGACAGCACGGTGGTCGCCGGTCGGACCGTGCGCGAGTCGGTGTCAGTGCGTGGGTGGTCGATCGGCAGTGCGGTCTCCGTAGGGAGACCTTCGAGCGCACCGCGCCAGTACTCGATCTCACGCCGGTGGCGCGACTGCGCATCCCGGGAGTCACCGAGCACGGTCCGGTGCCAGAGCACGAAATCCGCGAACTGCACCGGGAGCTCAACGAGCCCGGCCGACATTCCAGCCACCTCTTCGCGATAGAGAGCATTCAGATCGCGGAGGAAGGGGTCGAAGGACTGCTCGTCGGAGACGATGTGATGCCCGGCAGCAACGAGCAGATCGTCGTCCTCCCGGCGGAGGAGATGGAATCGCAGGCCGTGGTCGGACGCGAGGTCTATTGGGGCGGCGACGAGTTCGGCGATCCTCGCATTCGACGCCGCCGCGGTGGTCTGCTCAACCGTGACCAGCGCCGCGTTCGGTTCCGCGTCCGGGTGGATCCGCTGCCGCAGTTCGGCGGCGTCCTCGTCGAGCACGAAGGTTGTGCGCAGGATCTCGTGCCGGGCGACGAGACGACGAACGGCCGCCTGCAGGGCACTGACGTCGACCGGTTCGCGTGACTGGACAGTCATGGCCATGCGGTAGATCGCCCTGCCGGCAATCTGGTCGGTTATCCACAGGGATCGCTGTCCGAAGGACGCCGGCAGCTCGGCGGGCCGCGGCAGCTGCCCGATCTGCAACGCTGGCACCGTCGAAACACGCGAACCGTCGAAGATGATCCCGGCCAGGCCGGCGATCGTGGGATGGTCGAACACGTCCCGCAGGTCAAGCCCTGAACCGAGAACAGCGTTGGCTCGGGCGACGACCCGCGCCGCGAGCAGCGAGTGCCCGCCAAGTCGGAAGAAGTCGTCGTCGACCGACAGCGCTTCGCTGGCCGGGAGAGCGAGAACGTCACGGAACACGCCGGCCAGCGACAGTTCGGTGTCGGTCTCGGGTTCCCGGCCGCCACCCGACCCCGCGGTGAGGTCGGGGGCGGGCAGCGCCCGACGGTCGATTTTTCCACTCGCAGTCGTAGGGAGGGCGTCCAGGTGGGTGAACGACGTGGGGACCATGTACTCCGGCAGGTGCGCGGTCGTGTGGTCCCGCAGCACGTCGACCAGCGCCGCCTCGTCGGCGGGGGCGGCTGAGCTGGTCGTGACGTAGGCGGCGAGGAACTTCCCGCCGGCGGGGTGATCGAGCGCGGTGACCACGGCGCCCGACACGACAGGATGGCGTTCCAGAACAGCGCGGATCTCGTCGAGCTCGATCCGGAAGCCGCGGACCTTGACCTGGTCATCAGACCGGCCGAGGTACTCAAGCTCCCCCTGGCGGTTCCACCGGACCAGGTCCCCTGTTCGGTACAACCGCACGTCCGGGCCACCGTGCGGGTCGGCGACGAACCTCTGCGCGGTCAGACCCGCCCGGCCCACATAGCCGTCCGCCAGCTGCACCCCACCCAGGTACAGCTCGCCGGTCACCCCTACCGGCACCGGACGCAGCCACCCGTCGAGCACCCGCACATACGAGTTCGACACCGGCCGGCCGATCGGTGTCGAGTCGGCGTCCGCGTCGAGCCGGGTGATGTCGTAGCTGGCGATCTCGACCGCTGCTTCGGTCGGCCCGTACAGGTTGAACAGCTCCGCCCGGTCGAACACCTCCCGGGCCCGGACAGCGGCCGCAACCGGGAGTGCCTCCCCGGTGAACGACACCAGGCGCACGGCCGGGAACGACCCCGGTTCCGCTCCCGAGTCCAGGAACGCCTGCAGCATCGACGGCACGAAATGCACACTCGTGATGTGTTGTCGGCGCAGCACACCGGCGATGTAACCCGGATCCCCGTGTGCGCTGTCCCGGGCGACCACGACCGCCGCACCGACGATCAGAGGGAGGAAGAACTCCGGTACCGACACGTCGAACGTGAACGGCGTCTTCAGCAGTACCCGATCGGACGGCGAGAACCCGAGTGCTTCCCGCCCCCACAGCAGCCGGTTCACCGCCGCGCCATGGGACACCGCAACGCCTTTCGGCCGCCCGGTGGTACCGGACGTGAAAATCACATAAGCGATGTCGTCCGGGGTGAGCGGACGCGACAGCACCGGCGCCTCGGAAGCCCCGTCCGTCAGCTGGCGACGGACAGCATCCTCATCAATCGTCATCATCGCCACGCCCGCCGCCGTGAACACATCCGCGAAGGCCGTCGCCGTCGCAGCATCAGTGATCACCACCCGGGCGGCACTGTCCTGCAGGATCGCCGTCGCACGTCTGGCCGGATATCCGGGATCAATCGGCACATACGCTGCGCCGGCCCGCAGTACCGCGGCCAGGCAGACCACCAGATCCGCCGACCGCGGCAAAGCCACCGCGACCCGGCCGCCCACCGGCACTCCCCGCCCGGCCAGAAGATGAGCCAGCGCGTTCACCCGCGCGTCGAACCGCGCATACCCCCACTCCACCCCATCGGCGTCATCCAGCACCGCAACCGCCCCGGGAGAACGCATCACCTGATCCCGGATCAGCCCGTCCACCGTCACGGCCGCAACGGCCATCCCCGCACCCACCGACATCGCACCCACCGATACGGCTTCAGCGTCGGACAGCACCTGAAGGTCGGCGATCAGCGTGTCGGGGCGGGCCGCGATCGTGGCGAGGTTTCGTTGCAGGAGAGTGAGGAATCGCTGCACGGTTCCCGGGTCGAACAGGTCAGTGGCAAAGCTCAGGGACCCAGCGAGGGAGTGCTGGGTCTCGTCCACGTAGATGTCCAGATCCGTCTTGACCGCTCCGAGCGAAGCGTGCTGTGTTTGGGCGGTGATTCCGGGAAGGTCGAGCAGGTCGGGCCCGTCGGGCAGGTTCTGATAGGTGAGCATGACCTGGAACACCGGGTTGCGGGTCGCGGACCGGTCGACGCCGACAGCGGACACGATGTGCTCGAACGGTGCGGCCTGGTGTGCGAGCCCGTCCAGCACCGTCTGCCGGACGCGCCCGAGGAGCTCGGTGATCGTGTCGTCGGGTCGGAGCCGGTGGCGCAGCGGGAGGGTGTTGACGAAGTAGCCGACCAGGTTCTCCAGGCCGTCCTCAGTGCGGCCCCCGACCGGGGAGCCGATCACCACGTCGTCTCCGCCGCCGAAAGCGGAGACCGTCAGCGCCAGCGCGGCCTGCACGATCATGAACATGCTCACGCCGTTGTGCTGCGCGATGCTGCGCAACCCCGTCACAGTCTCGGACTCGACGGCGAACCCGACATCGCCTGCCTGATGGGTGGGCTCGGCGGGGCGAGGCCGGTCCAGGGTGATCGTGGATTCCTCCGGCGCGTCAGCGAGGGCAGCACGCCAGTAGGCCAGTCGCTGAGCGAGTTCGGAATCCGGGTCGGCGGGATCCCCGAGGACGTGACGTTGCCAGATCGCGTAGTCGGCGTACTGAATGCTCGGCGGCGCCCACCCGGGCTCATCACCGGCCGACCGTGCCTGGTACGCGGTTGACAGGTTCTCCAGCAGCACCGGCAGCGACCACTCGTCCACCGCATGGTGATGCGCCGCCAGCACCAGCACCCACTGCGTACCGGACTCCCGCAGCAGGCCGGCGCGGAAGGGAATGTCTGCCGCGAGGTCAAATCCCTGCCGCACGAAATCGGCGATCCGTTCCGCCACGGCACCGGCACCGGCACCGGCACCGGCACCGGAGAGATCCTCCGGGACCAGTGTCAGGCGAAGGCTCGCGACCTGGGCAGGAACGACCACCTGGTGCAGCCGACCGTCGTCTTCGACAATCAGGGTTCGCAATGCCTCGTGCCGGGCGACTACATCCTTCACTGCGGCGTCGAGTGCGCTGACGTCCAGTTCTCCGGACAGGCGAAGCACCACCGGCACCACATACCGGCTCTCCGGTCCGCCCAGGCGATCAATCACCCAGAGGGCTTGCTGGCCGAAGGATGCGGGCAGGTCGGCGGGCCGTGGCAGCTGTCCGATCCGCAACGCTGGCACCGTCGAGGCCGTCGAACCGTCGATGATGATCCCGGCCAGGCCCGCGACGGTGGGGTGGTCGAACACGTCCCGCAGCGTCAGCGCCGAACCGAGGACCGTGTTGGCTCGGGCGACGACCCGCGCCGCGAGCAGCGAGTGCCCACCAAGCCGGAAGAAGTCGTCGTCGACCGACAGGGCTGTGCCATCGGGAAGTGCGAGGACGTCGCGGAAGACGGCGCCAAGGGACAGTTCGGTGTCGGTTTCCGGGGGGCGGCCGGTGCCCGACCCCGCGGTGAGGTCGGGGGCGGGTAGCGCTTTCCGGTCGAGTTTCCCGTTCGCAGTCGTAGGGAGTGCGTCCAGGTGAGTGAACGACGCGGGAACCATGTACTCCGGTAGGTGCGTGGACGTGTGCTCTCGCAGCAGGTCAGCCAGCTCCGTCTGGTCGGCCGGGGCGGCCGGGCCGGTCGTGACGTAGGCGGCGAGGAACTTCCCGCCGGCGGGGTGGTCGAGGGCGGTGACGGCGGCGCCGGACACGGCGGGGTGCCGTTCGAGGACGGTGCGGATCTCGTCGAGTTCGATCCGGAAGCCGCGCACCTTGACCTGGTCGTCGGTCCGGCCGAGGTACTCAAGCTCGCCCTGACCGTTCCACCGGGCCAGGTCCCCTGTCCGGTACAACCGCTCGTGTGGAGCGCCGTGCGGGTCGGCGACGAACCTTTCCGCGGTCAGTGCCGCCCGGCCCACATAGCCGTCTGCGAGCTGTACGCCGCCGAGGTACAGCTCACCGGTCAACCCGGCTGGTACCGGGCGCAGCCAGCCGTCCAGGATGCGCACGTAGGAGTTGAACACCGGTCGGCCGATCGGTGTCGAGCCCGCGTCGGCGGCGAGCTGGGTGATGTCGTAGCTGGCGATCTCAACCGCTGCTTCGGTCGGCCCGTAGAGGTTGAACAGTTCCGCCTGGTCGAACACCTCGCGGGCTCCGACGGCCGCGGCCACGGGGAGTGCTTCCCCGGTGAAGGACACCAGGCGCACGTCCGGGAATGTCCCCGGTTCGACTCCCGAGTCCAGGAACGCCTGCAGCATCGACGGCACGAAATGCACACTCGTGATGTGTTGTCGGCGCAGCACTTCGGTGATGTAGCTCGGGTCCCCGTGTGCGTTGTGACGGGCGACCACGACTGCCGCACCGACGATCAGAGGGAGGAAGAACTCCGGTACCGACACGTCGAACGTGAACGGTGTCTTCAGTAGTACCCGGTCGGACGGGCCGAAGCCCAGCGCTTCCCGCCCCCACAGCAGCCGGCTCACGACCGCGGCGTGCGAGACCGCGACACCTTTCGGTCGTCCGGTGGTGCCTGACGTGAAAATCACATAGGCGGCGTCGTCGGAAGTCAGCGCACGCCCAAGCACGGGACCGTCGGAAGCCCCGTCATCCAGCTGGCGACGAACAGCATCTTCATCGACGAGCACGGTAGCCACGCCTGCCGCCGTGAGCACACCAGTCTGGGCCGCCGCCGTCGCAGCATCAGTTATCACCATCCGGGTGGCGCTGTCCTGCAGGATCGCTGTCACCCGCTCCGCCGGATATCCCGGATCGACGGGGACATATGCTGCGCCAGCACGTAGCACCGCGGCGAGAGAAACCACCAGGTCCGCCGACCGCGGCAAAGCCACCGCGACCCGGCCACCCACCGCCACACCCCCCTCGACCAGGAGACGAGCCAGCGCATTCACCCGCCTGTCGAACTGCGTATACCTCCACTCCGCCCCAGCCGCGTCATCCACCACCGCGACCGCACCAGGAGAACGCATCACCTGGTCCCGAATCAGCGCATCGACCGACACCGCCGCAACTGCCATCCCCGCGCCCACCGACACCGCATCGACCGACAGGGCGCCGACCGACAAGGCACCGGCGTCGGTGAACACCTGAATGTCGGCGAGGTCGTGGAGTGTCGTGTCCGCAGCGCCACCAAGGAGATGGCCGAGGAACACAGCGAACGCGGCTGCGTGCCGCTCGGCCGCGTCTTCGGCCACCAGCGGTGAACAGCCGGAGACATTCATCCGCAGGTCCCGCCCGGGGCTGCCGTAGACCGACAGGTCCAACGCGCCGGTCGGACCCGGACTGATCAGCTCCGTTACTCCCGGCACCGTGCCGAAGACCGGTGTCGTCCGGAACATCTTGATGTTGACAGTGGGCAGTGCCAGGTAGGAGTGCTCCCCGCCCTGCCAGAGCCGGGCGAGCTGGTGGTCCTCGATCGCGGAGTTGTCCTGCAGGTCCCGGACCTGCGCCCGCACCACCGCCAGCACCTCGGCGAAGGTGCCTCCCGGACGCAGCGCGGTCACGACAGGCAGGACGCGGGCGACCGCACCGGGCACCCGCAGCGACTCCGCCACGCCGCGCATCATCGACGGCACCCGCACTGCCAGGTGATCCCGGCCCTCCGCCAGGGCGGTGTACAGCCCCCACGCTGTGATCACAAGATCGGTCCAGGTGCTCCGCGCCGCCCGCGCCAGCACCTTCAGACGATCATCGGCTTCGGGTGGGAGGACCACCGGAACAGGCCGGTAGGAGAACGAGAACAGCTCGGCTGGTGTGCTGCCCGCCGGCTCGGCCGACACCTCGACCGCAAGAACATCACGCCAGTGACCGACAACGGCGGGCCCGCCCGGTGTCGACGCCGGACCCGTGACGAGATCCTCCAGGTGACCGAACCACCTGGCCGGTGGCGGTGTTCCACCGACCGCAGCCGAATACAGCTCGGCCACCCGGCGGATGTACAGCGACATGCTGTACCCGTCAAGCAGAAGATTGTTCGTCGTGAACGACCACACCCACCCGCCACCGACACGTCTGAACAACGTCGACGACGTGACATCCGTAGCCGCCGAAGCCTCTCGCGCACCCACTGCGGCGCGAACCGCAGACCGGATCTCGTCGTCTGTGAGCTCCTCCTCGGCAACCACCGTTCGTAGCGAAAAGGCGCCGCCGACCGACTGCATCGGAGCCCCTTCATCGTCATGGATAACGGCCCGCAGAGCCTCGGTCTCCGCGAACGCCCCGCTCACCGCGGCAGCGAACGCCCCAGCGTTGATCGCACCGTCAAACCAGACCAGATCGCAGACACAGAACCCGGCGGAACCCGGGAACAATCGCTGCGCCGCCCAGTTCCCCCGCTGGGCAAACGAAAGAGGCAGCCGCCTTCCACCACCCACTCCCACATCAGATGGCGCACCACCCGCAGCCGACGCACTCCCCGTCTCACCGCGCTGACCAGCCATGTCATCAGTGTAGGGTAACCTAACCTAAATTTGCACGGATTGACGGAAGCTGTCTCGGCGATGTTCGCGACCGATCCCGGAGAGCGGCAGCACCCACCCCGCACGAGAATGTCCGGGTAGCACCTGGAGTCGGCCACCGATTCGACTTCAATGATCGATCTTTACGCTGAGCAGGGCTTATAGCTGTGCAGTGCACCTTTCCGAGGCTCCAGCCTCGATCCTTCACCGGGTGGGATCCCACGATCGTGGGATCCCACCCTCGCTGATGTTGGGTTCCGGGGTTCGACTGAGTTGTTCCGTTGCTCACTACCCCGCTGGGAAGCGGGGTAGGTGCCCGGTCCAGGTCCTGACCAGTGCCCTTTCCGGTGGGCGGACCGGGAGATCGATGGCGGTGTTATCCAGGGCAGGCAGGTCATGGAGCCGGCTTGATCACTTCGACGGCGCGTGGGGTTCTCCAGAGGTGATCGGTGGGTGGGTGCGCCTGAAACGGCGAGCGCGGCAAGCGGGGCGGGCGATCCGGCCGCCGAGGCAGGCCCGGCGGTTGGCCCCTGATCCAGGAAACGCGAGTTCCGGCGCACTGCTCGTCCCGTCGACGACGCCTGGTGTTCCGTCATCTCGACCCGTTCGCTCCGGCTTCCTGCCCGGCCTGCCAGGCCGACCAGAGCGCGGCGTACACCCCGCCGGCGGCGATCAGTTCTGGGTGGGTTCCTCGCTCGGCGATACGGCCGTGCTCCATCACCACGACCAGATCGCAGGCGGCGGCCTGCGAGAGCCGGTGCGCGATCACCAGTCCGGTGCGTCCGGTCAGCGCGGCGTCGGCGGCGCGGTCGAGCGCTCCGGCGTAGGCGGAACCCGCCTCGGCGGTGGCCTCGTCGAAGATCGCCAGTTCCGGATCGGCCAGGACCAGGCGAGTGAGCGCCATCTGTTGCGCCTGGGCGGCGGTCAGCTCGTACCCGCCACCACCGAGCACCGTGTCAAGGCCGTCGGGCAGCAGGTCAAGCGTTCCAACCGCCTGGGCGACCTCGAGCGCAGCCCGTACCTGGGCGTCGGTGGCCTGCGGTGCGGCGAGGGTGAGGTTGTCGCGCAGTGTCCCCGCGAAGACGTACACCTCCTGGGTGATCATCATCGTGCGCTGCGGCCGGGCCACGGTTCCGGCGTCGGGCTGGTGAATGCCGGCGATCACCGTGGCCAGCGTCGACTTGCCGGCACCCGACGAACCGACGACGGCGACACGCTGGCCGGTGGGAACGTCGAGCGTGACATCGACGAGCACGCGAGGGCCGGCCCCGTAGTGGAAGGAGACCTCGCGGAGGTGGGCGCCGCTGCTCGTTGCGATGCTCGGCGCGTCCGCGACGGGGATAGTGGCGACCCCGATCATGCGGTTCAGCGAGGCGAGGGCGGACTGGACGGTGTCGACGACGAACAGCAGCTGATTGACCGGGTTGAGCAGGCGCAGCACAAGCAGCATGGCGGTGGTCGCACCACCGACGGTCGAGTCCCCGTGGTCGATGAGGACGAAGCCGACGACGAGTACGGCGGCCAGGCTCAGGCACTCGCCGAGGTTCAGACGGGTGTTGAGCATGCTCTGCACGGTGCGTGCCCGCAGCGCCTGCGCCGACACCCCCCAGGAGGTGGTTGTCACGGCGCGGTGCCGCTGCTCGGCAAGCCTGAATCCGAGCACAGTGGCGTAGCCGCGCTGCGACTCCAGAATCTGCTGGGCACGCGCGCTCATCGCCGCGCGCTCGGCCAGGTAGACCCGCGGTCCGGTGCGCAGATACCACCGCATGGACAGCGCGTAGACGGGCAGCACGATGGCGAGGGCGACGGCGTAGGGCCATTCCACCGCGGCCAGCCCGCCCAGCGACATGACGATGGTGAAGGATGTGACGGTGAGCACCGGGATCACCGCGGGGGCCGCATCGGCAACCGCGGTGACGTCATCGCTGGACCGCGAGATCAGATCCCCGGTGCCCGCCCCCTCGACGACATGCTGCGGCAGCGTCAGGGCACGGGAGACCAGTTCCTCCCGCAGCCCGGCGAGGATGGTGTGGTACATCCGAGTAGCCAGAACGATCGTCGCCGCTGTGCCGGCAGCACCGAGAACGGCTGAGACCGCCATGATCGCGGTAACGGTCAGCACGATACCGAAGTCGGCGGTGCCTTCCTGGACCCGATCGATGAGGGACCCGATCGCGACCGGTCCGATCAGCTCGATGGCGGTGCTTACGACTCCCAGCACCACGAGGGCCGCCAGCTGGAGTCGATGCCCACGGCACAGCCGCCGCATCTCCCGAGCGGTCTCACGCCCGCCCGCGATCGGCAGCGCGTTCGGTGTCGTCACGGATCCCCCGGTCACGGCGCCGCCTTTCCAAGCGCCGGCACGTCGTCGAGCAGGTCGACGACACGGTCGCAGCAGCCAAGCAGGGCTGGCGACGAGGCGATCAGCAGGGTTGAACGATCTCTACGGACACCGACCAGCCGCTCGGCGATGATCTGCTCGGTCACCGAGTCGACGGCGGTGGTCGGGTCGTGCAGCACCAGCATCGGAGCATCGGTCGCGAAGGCCCGAGCGAGCGCGACCCGTTGACGCTGGCCACCGGAGAGGCGGTTGCCGTTCTCACCGACGGGGGTGTCCAGACCGGCCGCGAAGTCCTCACAGGCGGCAGCCCACACAGCACTGTCCATCCGCTCGGGCGGGCTGCCGGTGACGGTGAGGTTGTCGCGGATGGTGCCGGTGAACAACGTCGCCCGGTGGGGTGCGGCGGTGACCACGCGGCGGTATTCCGCCGGGGTCAGTTCGTGCGCCGGTCGGCCGTCGAGACGAACCTCGGTGTCGTCGGCGGCCCACGGGTTCAGCAGCGCGTCGGCGATGCGGGCGGCAGTCCGCTCATCGGCGTGCACCCCCACCAGCTCACCGGGCTCCACCCGGATCGACCCACTGGGCACGTCGACCTCAAGCACACCGGCGGACGGCGCGGCCACGCCTTGCGCCGGCAGCGGGCTGCGGCGCTGTCGTAGCGCGTCATCGTGGCCGGACGCGACGGTGTCTGCGTTTTTGAGGACGTCCATGATGCGCGCGGCCGAGGCGCGGGCACCGGCGAGATTGGGGATGGAGTAGTTCGCGATCGCCTGCATCTGGGGCAGCAGCGCCTGGGTGAGGCCACCCACGGCGATCAGTTCGCCGATGCTGAGCTGCCCGTCCACCGCGAACCAGCCCGCCAGCCCCGTCACCGCGGCGACGAAGACGCCGTTCACCGCGCCGGAGCCCACCAGGAACCTGCCGAGCAGCCCGGCGTTGCGCCTGGCGGCGACCAGGGTCTCCTGGCTGGCCTGCCGGTATCGCCTGGTCGCCTCGGCCTCGGCCCGCACGCCCTTGATCACCCGGTACCCGGCGACCAGGTCGGTGGCCCGTCCAACGGTCTCAGCGAGGAGATCCTGGTAGACGCGGGTGTCGCGGGAGAGGCGTTCGCTCAGGAAGCCCATCAACCAGACCGCCGCGGGCGCGCCGAGCAGCACCACGACCCCGAGCGGCCAGTACGTCACCAGCAACGAGGCGGCGATGAACGCGATGGCGGCGATCCGCGCGATGGGCAGAATCACGAGCAGCACAGCGTTGGCCAGTCGGCCGACGTCATTGGTCATGACCGAGACCACATTGTCCGCCGGTGCCCGCCCCGCGCTGCCGTCGGAATGCAGCGCCCTGGTCGAAAGGGTTGCGCGCAGTCGGTGCTGCAACAACTGGATCGCGTACGTGTTGAGCCGGTTCGTGAACCTGGCCGCCGCCGTCAGCGCGACGTACAAGGCCACCAGCGCACCAAGCCAAAGCACCAGCTGCCCGGTGTCCCCGGTCACCAGCGCCCGGTCGATCGCGAGCCCCATCACCACCGGGACAGCCGCCTCGCCCACCTGCCACACGATCGCCAGCAGCATCGCGGGAACCGTGATGCGTGGCAGCGAGAAGACGACGCGCGTCACGAAC
Organism: Frankia sp. Mgl5; assembly: GCF_023242985.1. Lineage (NCBI taxonomy): Bacteria > Bacillati > Actinomycetota > Actinomycetes > Frankiales > Frankiaceae > Frankia > Frankia sp. Mgl5. The sequence continues at coordinate 47,817 of NZ_JALKFY010000681.1, forward strand.
TGCCCAGGACGATCACCCTCCCCGGCCTCGAACGGCCCGACATCAGGAGGCTCCGGCGCGGTCTGCCCCACCACCGGCAGCCACCGCGTCAGCGGTCCTCGCCCCAGCCCCATCGGATCGGTGCGCATCAACGGCTTTCCCGCACGCCTTCGCCACGACGGTCACGGCCCAGCGGCACCACCTGCGGAGTGCCCGCCACCGGATCGGGCACCACCAGGCAGCGCAACCCGAACACCTCGTCGACCAGCTCGGCCGTCACGATCTGGGACGGTGACCCCTCGGCGACCACGGCGCCGTCCTTCATCGCGATCAGGTGCGTGGCATAGCGAGCGGCGTGATTGAGGTCGTGCAGCACGGCGACCAGGGTGTGGCCGACGTGGTGCAGGTCGGTGAACAGCTCCATCAGCTCGACCTGGTGGGCGATGTCGAGGAAGGTGGTCGGCTCGTCGAGCAGCAGGATGTTGGTGTGCTGCGCGAGCGCCATCGCCACCCACACCCGCTGCCGCTGACCACCTGACAGCTCGTCCACCAGACGGCCGGACAGGTCGGTGACTCCGGTCTGGCCCATCGCTCTCGCCACGGCCCGCTCGTCGGCCTCGGTCCACAGCCGGATGAACCCCTGGTGCGGATACCGCCCCCGAGCCACCAGGTCGGCCACGGTGATCCCCTCCGGGGCGATCGAGGTCTGCGGCAGCAGGCCGACCCGCCGTGCCACCTCCTTCGCCTTGTACGACCCGATGGCCGCACCGTCGAGGATCACCTGACCCGCGGAGGGCTTCAACAGCCGCGACAGGCTGCGCAGCAGAGTGGATTTCCCGCACGCGTTCGGACCGACGATGACGGTGAACGACTGGTCCGGAATGGACACCGACAAGCCCTCGCTGATGACGCGCCTGTCGTAACCGATCGTCGCCGACTCCACCCTCAGGCGGGTGCCACCGGGCGGCCTGGCAGGCGTGGGCACATCGCTCGCCTCGGCCAGCTCGGTGACGGTGTCGGAGTACGTGCTCATAGGCGTCTCCTGGCTTCGGTGAACAGCAGATACCCGAGGTACCCACCGCCGAGGATGACAGTGATGATCCCAACCGGCAGCGGGGTCGGGGCGACGTGCTGGGCGAGGTAGTCGGCCGCCAGGCACAGCAGCGCGCCGACCAGGGCGGCGGGTGCGAGGGTGATCCCCGCGGAGCGGACGAGGCGGCGCCCGATCTGCGGCGCGACCAGGGAGATGAACGCGATCGGCCCCGAGGCCGCCGTGACGATCGCTGTCAGCGCCACCCCCACCACGACCACACCGAGGCGGGCGGACGAGATCCGCACCCCCTGGGAGGCGGCGGTATCGTCACCCAGCTCCATCTGGCGCATCGGCCGGCTCAACATCGCAGCCAGCAGCAGCAGCACCGCGATGCACACACCGCCGATGGCCACCTGGTTCCAGGACACCACGTTGAGTGATCCGGCGCCCCACGCGGCGGCGGCCATCGCCTGTTCCAGGTCGGCTTTCAGTATCAACCAGGTGTTGAGCGATTCGAGCATCGCCGACACGCCGATGCCGACAATGATCAGCCGGAACCCCTGCACCCCTCGCCGGTAGGCGAGCACGTACACGGCGACGGCGGTGGCCATCGCCCCCAGCAACGCCCCGCCTATCAGCTGCACATAGCTGCCGTTGACGACGAGGATCACGATCAGTGCGCCGGTGTACGAGCCCTGGGAGAACCCGATGATGCCTGGGTCGGCGAGCGGATTGCGCAACATCGACTGCAGGATCGCCCCGCTGACCCCCAGAGCGGCACCGAACACCAGCGCCGCAGCCACCCGGGGTGCTCGCCACTCGACCACGATGTCGCGGACCAGCCCGTTCTCCCCACCGACCAGCGCGGAGACCACCTGGCCGGGGCTGAGCTGGTACGAGCCCGTCATCAGCGCGAGCATCGCCAGGCAGACCATCGCGGCCACCAGCGCCGCGCAGACGATGACCGCGCGCCACTCGAACCGGACCGCGACCCGCCATCGCCGCAGCACCACGACCCGCCGGCCGAAGTCCACCCGCCCCCCGGAAGCTCTTCCGGTCGAACGAAGGCTAGTCGGTTCGGACCGAGAGGCGACACCGATGCTCATAGTCCGCTCGCCTTCCTCCGCCGCACCAGTGCGATGAGCACGGGGGCTCCGATGAAGGCGGTGACGACACCCACGGGGATCTCGGTGGGTCGCATGGCGATTCGACCGACGATGTCGGAGGCCAGCAGCAGGCTCGGGGCGAGAAGAATGCTGTAGGCGAAGATCCAGCGCTGGTTCGGTCCGACGAACCAGCGGGCCACGTGCGGCACCATGAGCCCGACGAATCCGATGGGGCCCGCGATGGCGGTCGCGCCGCCGGCGAGCAGCGTGATCGCAATGATCGCGAGGACGCGGGTACGGTTCAGCGCAACGCCCTGCGCGGCGGCGATCTCGTCGCCGAGAGCCATCGCGTTGAGTGGGCCCGACACCGCGAAGGCCAGCACGAGTGCCACCGCGAAGAACGGCACGACCGGCCACATCACGTCGAGGGGGCGCCCCAGAATCGAACCGGCAGCCCACGACCGCATCGCATCGAACGCGTCCGGATTGGTCAGCTGAAGTGCCGAACTGGCACCACCGAGCACCGCGCCGACGCAGACCCCGGCGAGCACCATGACTCCCGGCGACTGGCCGCTTCGGGTCGACCCCAGGAGCAGGACCATGATCGTTACGATCAGCGCCCCGGCGAACGCGAACCACATGTAGCCACTGATGTCGCGGATTCCGAGAACACCGACGGCTACGGTCACCGCGAACGAGGAACCCGCGCTAAGGCCGAGGACGCCGGTGTCGGCCAGCGGATTACGCGTCAGGGCCTGGATCAACGCGCCCGCGGCCCCCAGTGCCATGCCCACGACCAGCCCGACGGCCGTGCGCGGCACCCGGTAGTCGCGGATCGAGTACTGATCGATGTCGGCCGACGGATGAAACAGCGCATCCCACACCACCGACGGCGCAATCACCGTCGAGCCGACCAGCAGGCTCAGCACCAGCAGTACGAGCAGTGTCACCAGCACTGTGAGCAGGCCGCCGGCGCGCAGTCGAGGCCCGGATGCCGCTGCGGGCATCCGGGCCTCGACGTCACTGGTCTGAGTTGTCATCCCGCCGGCGCGAGCTTCGCCAGTGCCTGACCGAGCGAGTCCAGGTACTGGGAGTAGGTCCGGTAGGACCGGGTGAAGCTGATGTCACCGAAGCAGTAGACACCCAGGGCCTTGCCGGAGGTCACCGCGGGAAGGGCCTTCCAGCCGTTCGACTCCGCCACGGGGACGAAGCCTTCGGCGACCTTGCCCTCAGCGTCCACGGGGTAGATGAGCACGTCGTACTCGGACAGGTCGCCGATCCGCTCGAACGATCGCTCCTCGCCGCCTTCACCCAGATCGGGGATGTTGAGCGGAACGTCCGCGCGCGCGATCTCCGAGCACTGAGATCCGTTGAGACTGAACATTCCCGGGTCCTGCCAGGAACCCCTGTTGACCTCGCCGAACCTGGTGGTCTTGATGATCTCCGAGTACTTCTTCTTGAACTCGGCGAGCGTCTCATCGTACTCGGACTTCTGCTCGTTGAGAGCATCCGTCAGCCCGGTGGAATCCGCCGTCACGGACAGCCGGGTCTTCCAGTCCGAGCTGAACCCGAAGTAGATCGTCGGTGCGATCGACTCCAGTTGCGACTTCATCTGGTCGAAGTCGGAGTCGGGTGCGGAGAACAGGATGAGGTCGGGCTTGAGGGTGGCCAGCAGCTCGAGGTCGGCTTCGCTGGCGCTGGAGCCGAGGAGCTTGGCCGCCTTGTACGCGGCCCGCTGCTCCGCGGGCAGCAGGCCGACCACGGGAGCGTCGACCTCCGTGACGCCCACCGGCTTGCCGCCGAGGTCGAGGAACGACAAGGTCAGTCGGCCGAGCGTTGCAACCCGCTGCGGGTGCGCCGGGATCTTGACCGTGCCGTTGTCAGCCTCCACAGTGCGGGTCGCTGCGGCCGCGTCACCTTGGTCGTCGCTGTCGTCGCCGCCGCACCCCGCAAGGAGGATCGCGGCGCCCAGCAACGCGGCGACCAGGGCCGCGCTGTGGCGCCGTGGTCTGGCAAATCTCATAGATGCGTTCTTCTTTCTGTTCTTCGTTCGGCGAGGGCGACGTGCCCGTTAGATCCGGACAGCCACCACCGAGCTCTTTCCACCGTCGTCGCGGACCCGTGGCGATCTCGATCAACAACGGTGGGATGAAAATGGCCGACGGCAGATCCCGACCCTTTAACTCAGCCGATCATTTTCTGCACCGCTGTGCCATCTATTACATCTTCCGCGCTGCCCCTAATTCTGGTGGCGGCAGCTACCCGGAAGACATTGCGCACCTCAGGGTCAGTTGGTGTCGTTGCGGACGAGGTCGTGGACGGTGGTTCCCCAGCCGACGATGTGCGTCGCTGTGCGGGCAAGCCCTGACCGGGCGATCACGGCGTCCAGTTCCTCGGCGGTCCGTAGCCCGGAGCCGTGTACAGCGAGTCCGATCAGGTCGGCTTCACCGTCATGCTCATCGAGGTCGTCGCGGTCGAAGACATCCTCGATCAGCAGCACCCGCCCGCCCGAGAGGAGGTTCTCGGACGCTCGGCGCAGGGCGTGAGCGGCGTCGGCGTCGGGTAGCGCCTTGAAAGCACGGCTGATGAACACGGCGTCCGATTCGGGGCTGGGCTCGAACACCGACTGCTCGACCACGCCGACCCGCCCCCGCTGCTGCTCGTCGGGGATCGTGACAGGCAGGTCGCGGCGCAGCCAGTCGGCCTGGGCGGGCAACGCGCAGATCGTGACCCGCAGCTCAGGATGAGCGGCGACGAACGCGCTGGCCTGCACGCCCGCACCACCGGAGTGGATCACCAGGTGCCGGACGCCGACAAGGAGGTCGGACTTGGCGATCGACATGGCCAGCGCGTGCTGGAACTCGGCCAGACGTTCGAGGTAGCGGTCCTCGTAGTCCTGCTCGGCCCGCACCTGCGCAAAAGTCTGCCCTGTGACGGAGGCGTAGGACGACCGGCCAGTGCGGATCGACTCGGTGAGCCCGTGAACGCCGAGCATCTCCCGACCCCCCACCCCGGACGGGTGCAGGGAGTCCGCGACGAACTCGACGGTCAGGACTTCACCTACTGGCGTCAGCCCGTAACGGCCCGGTTCGGTCTCGGTCAGCACGTCCAGCGCATGCAGGTAGCGCAGCAGCTTGCCCAGCGCACGCTCGTCGGCATTCGCTTTGGTGGCCAGGTCCGCCACGCTGCTGACACCACGCGAGATCAGCTCGGGAACGCCCAGCTCGACGGCGGTGCGGATCGCGATCGGCGGGACCAGTTCGGTCAGTTGATGGAGCTTCTCGAAGGGAGTGATCGACTTCTCGGGGTCGGGCACCGCTCCGTCGCCCTCCAAGGCGACGACCTCGCCACGGCGCCAGTACCCGGTGAACTCGATGTCCTCCTTGGGCACGCCACGGTCCTCGACCAGATGGCGACGCAGATCCCGCACCGCCGAACGCTCTCCCGCGAACCACGCGAACGGTCGGCCGTCCCACCAGGCGCAGTTCCTGACCGCGTCCACCAGCAGCGTGGTCGTGCCCGCCTCGGCGCCGCCGCGCACCAACCAGGTCACCTCGACCTGCGGCAGCGCCCTCAGCTCCAGCCGATGAGCGTCCTCGGCGACCTCGACGAACACCTGCGCCCGCGCGTCGTCGGGCAACTCGTCAAGCAGGCGGGCGATCGCGGGGATCGCCGTGTCGTCGCCGGCAACAAGAAGCCAGTCCGCGTCCTGCGGCAGCGACCGCGATGCGCTCGGGCCGTGGAAGTGGATGCGCTCGCCCGGTTCGGTGCGGTACGCCCAGGTGCTGCCGACACCGATGCCGTGCCTGACGATGTCCACATCCAGTTCACCGGTCGCGGCGTTCCAGCGACGAACTGTGTATGCCCTCGACAGCGGCCGGGGGTCTCTCGGCAGCTCGAGACCCTTCTCCTTCTGTACTGGCAGCACCGGCTCGGCCTGGTCGGGGTAGCAGAACACCAGCCGGATGTCGTCGTCGAAACCCGTCGAGTCGAACGCGGGCCGCGGGAAGCCGTTCGCCGAGGTAAAAGCACCAAGCTGCTCGCCAGTCAACGTGATCCGCCGCACCCCCGACGTCAGGTCCACCACCCGCACCACCTCGACCTCTCGCAGGGTCAGCGGGTGCACTGTGAGCCCACGTGCGGTCTTCGGCATGCTGAGGGGAGCCCCTTCCAATCGCGCCTGGGGTGGGGAGGTCGCGCACCACCAGCGGCAGCGAGCTACCGGTAAGGTACGGTAAACCTCACCCACGATTGGGTACGCAGGTCGCCATATAGTTATGACATGGTTGGCTCGTCTCCGCCGCCGATTCCGGCAGCACGGATGGTTCCGGTGGAGCGCCCCAGCCACATGTTGATCTGGGTCCGTACCGGTCGCGCGCGGGTGCTTCTGGACGACGGGACGGAGTTCTCGCTCGGCGATGGCGAAGGCATCTGGGTGCCTCAGCGGCTCCGAAGCCGCAGCCTGACGATCACCGAGCCCGGCACGGTCGCCTTCCCGTACTGGCCCGACGCCGGCGTCGGGACCTGGGAGCTGACCGAGCCGATGCGGTTCGACGTCCCAGACGACTGGCACGACTGGCTGATCCAGTACTTCAACCTTCAGGTCACACCGTTCACCGGTCACGGGTACTCCCCTGCCGGGGTCGCCGATCTCCTACGTGACCTCGGCACCCTCCCGACCGCACCTGCGCCCGGCGAGGCCAGCGCTGCTTCGGCGCTGCTCGATCCCCCCACCATGCCGAAGGCCGCCGGGGCGAGGGCGGTGGCCGAGGACCTGATCCGCGACCCCGCGCTCGGCCTCACTGTCAAGGAGTGGGCGGCCCGGGTTCCCTCCAGCCCGCGCACCCTGCTGCGCGAGTTCGTCGCCGACACCGGGCTCACCTTCGAGCAGTGGCGACTGCGCTGCCGGCTGACCGCCGCCGTCGAGCTCCTCGCCGCCGGGTACGATGTCGATCCGGTGGCAGCGCGAGTGGGCTTCGCCAGCCGCGGTGGTTTCCGGCGCGCGTTCCACCAGCAGTTCGGGCTGACCCCGCACGAGTTCTCCAGGGCGCTTGCCGCCCGCACTCCTGCCGGCGGCCTGACCGGACGGGCCAGCGCGGCCCGCCAGGCTGACAACTTCGTACGCCTGATGCGGACGGGCGGCGCTGCTGCCCACGCGCCCGATCTGCTGCCCGCCGCCCAAACGCCTCTGCACGCCATCGACAGTCATGTGCTCAGCTGGATGTATCGCGGCAGCGGATATCTCGACATCGACGCCAGGCGCTACGAGCGACTGCGTGGCGTAGCAACCTGGATACCAGCGGGAGTGGAGCACATCACCGGGCTTCATCAGGACTCCATCTCGCTGCCGCTCGGAAACGCCAGCACCGCCGATCTCCAGCTGATCGAACCGATCCAGGTGCAGTTCCCCCGAGCGTGGGACGACTACCTGATGTTCTGTTCGATCAGCGCCCGCACCTCGCTGCATCCGATCGACTATGACCAGACCCAGATCATCGACCTGTTCGCCGAGCAGGTCGCCGCGCAGCGGGCACTGTCCGTGCCGATGCCCACCGACCCGCGCGGCCGTGAAGCCGCCATGGACTACCTGCGCCGCATCGGGGTCTCCGCCGGATCGGCCGATTTCGACCTGCCCGCCGACGTCCACCGAGCCTTTCACGAACAGACCGGAATGACCTTCGCCCGCTGGCGCTACGCCGCCCGCATGCGGATGGCTCGCGACCTGCTCGCCGGCGGCGCCAAGCCCAGCTCCGTCGCCCGCCGCGTCGGCTACGCCCACCTACCTGCCTTCAGCGCCGCTTTCACGCGCTTCCACGGACTCTCCCCGCGCGAATACCAGGAGCGCGAGATCGGCACCGCCTGACACCGGGTCAGTTCGGGGCGTCGAGAACGGCCTGTTTGTCCGGTTTGATCGCGGGCGGGAAGGTCTGGGTAGCGCCGTTGATCGCGATGGTCGCGAAGCGCAGCGGGCGGAGCTGTCGGATCACGTTGCGGACCGCGAGGCCGGTGCGGTTCTGGACGGTGCGGGCGACGGCGAGCACGGTGAACACGATGGTCAGGTGGGCATCGATCGTGTCCCTCGTGCGGACGAACACGGGCCGGGCGGCGAGATCGGTCTTCAACATCCGGAACGACTGCTCGACGTGCCAGAGGTCGTGGTAGTTCGCAATGACCTGGTCGGCGGGCAGGACGGTCGCGGGCAGGTTGGTCACGTGCCCTTCAGCCCGACCAGGCCGCGGGCCCGGGCCAGGCTGGCCTCGTCGAGAGTCGTGGCGTCGCCCTTGACGGTGACGAACCTGGGGGTCGACTGACCCGCAGCCGACCAGCCGCCAGAACATAGCGCCACACGTCCTCCGGGTACCAGACCAGCGCCCGACGCCGCACGGTAACGCGAAGCCGATCCTAGATCGGCTTCGCGGCGGGCCGGCTCGCGGACCAACGGGGGCTCGAACCCCTGACGCGCCAGTGGCACTTCCCGAGGTAGCCAGGCATTCAGCGCGGCCAGTCGGACTGAGCGCTACTTCGAGTCCGGGATCTTCGAGTGACGCACGGCCGCGCCGGTCAACCCCTATCCGATCTTTCTGGCATTCACATTGCCGGCGTAGCCGGCCCGTCGGATCTTCGTGTGGGTGGGTTCGACGGACACGGTCGGGCCGTTGACGTGCAGGTTCAGGTTCGCATTAATGCTGGTTGGGTGCACCGATCCGTGTATTGCGCGAACCTCCGTAGCGTCGCTGGATGGTTGCGTTCCGCGCTGCCCGATGTCGCTGCCGCCCGTGGGTGCGGCTGACTGGGTGGGGATGCGGAACGTGGGCTGGATGTGGCTGCGGCTGGTGACGGTGATCTCGGCGACGAGGGCGTCGGTGAGGCGGCGCAGTGTGGCCGGTGCGCCGTCGCGGATGGCGTCGGCGATTTGGGTGGACAGGCGGGTCAGGTCCGCGGCGGTGGGTGGGACGGGTTGGGTGGCGTCGTCGGCGAGGTGGTCGACGAGTTCGGCCCGACGGCCCTGCAGCTCCTTGATCTTGATGGTCAGCTTCTCGATGCGGCTACCGGCAAGCGCGTCGGTCATGGTGCCGGCTTCGAAGGCGGTGAAGTAGCGGTCGATCGCGGTCTCGGCCTTGCTGATCTCGCTGTCGACGGTGGCGAGTTCGTCGCGGTGGGCGGCGCGGGTGTCGGCGATGCGGCCGGCGAGCGAGGCGGCGGCCTCGGTGACCAGTCCGCTGCCGGCATGGGTTTCGATCATGGCGTTGAGGATGGCCGCGTCGACCTGTTCGGCAGGGAGCCGTTCGGCGGGGCAGATGCTGGTGCCGTAGCGGTTGCGGGTCCAGCAGCTGTAGTAGCGGTATCGGTAGAGGTTTCCGCGGGCGGCGGTGCCGATGTAGTGCCTGCCGCAGTGGGCGCAGCGGATCTTTCCGGTGAGCAGGTAGTCGGAGCCGGACGCGGCGCGTTTGGTGGCGGTGGATTTGGCGCGTTCCGCCAGGATCTTCTGGGCTTGGTCGAAGACGTCGGGGTCGATGATGGTGGAGTGTGGTGCGGCGTGCTCGACATCACGGAAGCTGATGTAACCGAGGTAGACGCGGTTGCGCAGGATGGTGAGGATCGCGGCAGGAGACCAGGGAAGGCCGGTCTTGGTGCGTAGGCCGTCGCTGAAGGGTTATCGTGCGTCAGAGTGACGATCCAGATGCGCTCCGCGCCTACACCTGTGTCCGTTCCCAGGGATCATGAGAAGTTCCGTGGGAGCCAAGAAGTGATCTGAGGAGCCCCGGTGGGTCTGAGAAGTTGATCGACGTGTGTCGGCTGATGTTCCGTCGAGCCCCTCTGTCGCTGGATCGACGACCTTCGCGACCAATGGACCCGTAGCAACCTGCCAACGGCTCTACGATCATCAACCATCGGCTCCCGCAGCGTCCACCTGCTCCAGGCCACTGAGACGGAGAGCTTCGTCGAGCTCGCCGAGCTTCGCGGGCGACAGGCTTCCGGCCTTCTCGATCAGGTCTGCCCTGGTCAGGGTGACCAGCCACGTGCAAGGAATGAGGCCTGGGCGTGGGAGCGCGACTCGCAGGACACCGCCCAGGGGCAGCCCCTCGGGGGCGCCTACTGCCACCTCGACAGCCACGCCGCTGATCTCGATGTTCGCTGGAGCGACGACCTGTATGGCCCGGAACCCACCGGGCTCCTCTCCCGAGAGCAGAACGACCGGCCGCCGCTCATCGAAGTCCACCCACCAGACTTCGCCGCGTTCCATGTGTCCTCCTCCACGGGACGGCGGGCGCACCCCGCACGACCGCGCAGAATACGCATCGGTCGTCAGCCACGCCCGAACCTCCCTCACCAACGGCCATCACATCACTACGACGATCGTCCGGTCGCCGAAATTCTCAGCTCCGAGGGGACTCGCCCGGTCCCGGACGTCCCCCGCACTTGAGAAACACCAGGTCACGGCCTCCGGCACTTCTCATGATCCTTGGGAACGGACAACCTGGTCGCCGGGGCGGGGTCGAGCCCGTCGCCGACTACCCAGACCCGGAGATCAGTCGTCTCTTTCCGAGCGGGGCGGCCAAGAGCTCGGCCGAGGCATCCACCCCGGCAACTTCGTCTCGCCGTCCCCCCTCGCGCGCTCCAACTGCTTGGACTTCAGCCCGTGGGCCTCGGAGAGATCCGCTCCACTCAGGTCGGTACGGCCCAGGCTCGTCCCGGACAGCCGTGCACCGCGCAGAGCCGCCCTACAAAGCGTCGCGCCGTCGAGGTTCGCACCGGACAGTCGTGCTCCGGTGAGGTCCGCTCCGTCCAAGACCGCGATGGTGAGAGTCGCCCCAGTCAGCGCGGCACCGGCGAGATTCGCGTTCACCATCGACGCGCCGTACAGGATTGCGTCTGTCAGCAGAGCATCGGAGAGGTTCGTCCCGAGCAACCGCGCGCCGGAGAGGTCCGCGCCGTCCAGCCGGGCACCGTGCAGGTCCGCACCGGTCAGGTCGGCGCGAGACACCCAATCATCGGTGGAGTCCAGACGGCCGAGCACCGCCAGCGCAGCCTGGACGTCAGTTGCCAGCACGTCGCTTTGCCGATCAGGGCCCGGGGCCGCTGGCGGGCGGGCGTGCTCCCGGACGAACGCGGACAGCACCTCCCGCACGGTTCGCTGATCCTCGGGTGAGTCCCCTGCGATCCGCTCTAGGGCGTAGATCCCTCCGAGCCGGCTGCCGATGGTGTCCCCGCTAAGAGCGTGTCTTGCGTGGCCGCTCCGGGTACATATCTGATCATGGACGTGTTGGAGAGCAGCCTCGCCGGGCGGCTG